>JALGTV010000262.1 GCA_029821215.1 Candidatus Zipacnadia bacterium
GGGCGCATTTTTGATAGCCGGATAGGGCTGGCAGCTCACAACTTATACTCACCAATACCAAGCACACTGGTCACCTACACTTATGCCCATTGAACGACGCGTTGGAGCCCGCCTTCAGTAGCTTTGCCCCAACCAATACGGTAGCAGGCTGAAGTGGTGCCCCTGGGGTCGCTACTTCTTATTTTTCGAATATCCGATTATGCTAAGTACTGCTGCCTGGCAATTCACCCAGGCACCATCGTTCAGGAGGAAATATAGCCAAGCGCTATGAGCTTAGCTATGACCATCTGAGCACAGGTTTGCGCATCAGCCTAATCGGCACATAAGTGCACTTCGGCACCGTTGGGCGACTCATAGGGCATATGCAGACCGGCGATATCCTTGACCCCGCCGCGAGCCCGCTCCTTCACTACCTCCAGGAGAGACTACATCAGCACCCGCATTAGAGTAAACACACCAAGGAACATACAGCCGGCCGACACAGCAATAGTGAGTTTGGCTGGTGATATGGCTCTGACTGTCGCTGCGCCCAGGACGGCCGCTATCGTGCCGCCGACTATCATTCCTCCGGCCAGGGGCCAGAAGATATGGGCGCCGCCCACTAAGTAAGCCGATAAACCTCCTACGCAAGTGAATACTTCTGAGAGGGACGTAATGGCAACTGCTTCGCGAGTTGCCACCCCGCCGACAACTTGGCCCGACGTGACAAGGGGACCATAGCCACCTCCCATGAAACCTTTATTGGCCGCCGCGATGAGACCAAGAACCCCGGCTCGCGGCCAGGAGAAGCGTAGGCGCACACGCCCGGCCAAAGCCACGAGCACCCCCATAGCCAAGACTATGAACCCGGTCACAACTTTTATTGTTGTCTTGGGCAAATTCAAGGCCACCGTAGCCGCGATGCCCCCTCCCACTAAGCCGCACACGCCAAGCAGAACCCCGAGTTTCAGAGGTGATTTGCCAGGCCGCAGGTCAACATTGCCGAAGGAGTGGTGACTATAGGACGCCAGAGAGCCCGAGAGCAACTCCTGCAGAAGCACCGCGGGAACGATCTGCAAGGGCTCGAATCCCAGTAACAGAAGCATAGGCGTCAGTGTCGTCCCGTAACCCATACCTATTGAACTGTCCACATACTCCGCCACAAAGGAGAGCACGACGGCTATCACAAAGACTATCCACCCATCGTACCGGCCTGCCCCCAAATCCACACCCTTACCCCATATTGATAGAACGAGCGCCCCGCCCGTCAGGAGCACGGCAGAGACAATCCATAGAATGACCAGCGTGTGCTTGAGACGCCGCCGAAAGCTAACTGGTAGGGCCTGCACGAAGTTTATCGCCCTCACTCCTATCGTATTAAATGTAGGTAAGCTCTACAAGTTTGTCCATGACCATCTGGGCACAGGTTTGCGCGTCAGTCTGATCGGTGCGTAAGTGCACCTCTGCGCCGTTGGGCGACTCGTATGGCATGTGCAGACCGGCGATATCCTTGACCTCTCCCCGGTCGGCGCGAGCATACAGGCCCTTGGGGTCTCGCTCCTGGCAGACTTCAATCGGACAGTCTACAAACACCTCAACAAAATTCGGGCACCACTGGCGGGCGCGATCCCGGTGCGAACGTAGCGGCGAGACCGCCGCCACAATTACATTTACTCCATATTGAGAAAGCATCTGGGCCATCCACGCCAGCCGTTTGGTATTCTCATCTCTAGCTTCAGCAGTATACCCCAAATTTGGGCTAAGGTTAGCCCGAACCTCATCGGCATCTAAGTTTTCCACCGGTAGCCCACGGGATCGCAACTTGTCCTCGACTTCGCTAGCGACAGTTGACTTGCCGGATGCTGGCACACCAGTAAACCAGATTACAGCACCGTGTTTGCTCACGATTGTCCTCCCATCGGTACAATCTATATGATACTATTCCCTTCAAAGTCGGCGGGGATGGGTACATCCAGCAGTTTCAGCACGGTGGGCCCAACATCCATAATATGCAGTCCAGATAGCCGCTGGCCTCTCTGTTCCCCGGGTAGGCTCAACACAAATATGCCCTCATAATCGTGTACGCCGTCATCAGGGCCAATTTCCGTCTCAAAGCTATATAGGCTATCATTGCCTACTCCCTGGCTTGCTCGCCAGTACAGATCATCAAAATACACCAGCAGATCAGGGGCTTGCTGGAC
>JALGTV010000263.1 GCA_029821215.1 Candidatus Zipacnadia bacterium
GAAGGAAACATTCCCGGTCCCGCTTGCCCATAGCTGATAGGCAATCTGCTGCTGGGGGACAAACTTATAGCGCAGGGTTACGCCATCAGCGTAGCCCCCGGCTGCAGCCAGCAGTAAAACCAATAGCACCATCGCCATCCTGCTTGCGACTAATCTGCTCTTAGCCATTGTCATCCACCTGCCTTTTGATTCTATTGTACCGCACCCGCATCATAATATCAATTTCGCCACTGCTTGCACTTTGTCCTTCCTCTTCTTCAGTATGAATTCCACGTTTTTAATCATTACGGTGTACCGGAGGCGGTCCAACCAACTCTCGCTTCCCGCTTATTGCTTCTGCCGTTATCTGGCGCTTACTAACAGCATTGACAATTATTAGGGGCTGCGGTAATCTTGCCCCGATTGCAAGTCACACTCAACAGTTAAGTGAGGGAATAGCTATGCCCGAAGATAGACTGCGCATTTTATGTATTGGTGCTCACCCGGATGATTGTGATATCTACATGGGTGGTGTCGCCATCAAGTACACCCGCCAGGGCCATCAGGTTAAGTTCGTTTCGACTACCAACGGCGATACCGGACACCACCAAATGGGCGGTGGCCCCCTGGCTCGGCGACGCTATGACGAAGCCCAGCGGTCGGCGGCCATAGCGGGCATCACCTATGAAATCCTGGATATCCACAACGGGCAACTGATGCCTACGTTAGAGAACCGGTGGCGAATTACCGCCATCATCCGCGAATTTGGTCCCGATTTAGTCATCACCCATCGGCCCAACGACTATCATCCTGACCATCGCTACACCTCACAACTCGTCCAGGACGCAGCGTATACGGTGACAATACCCAACGTACAGGCGCTCACTCCGCATCTGCGATACAACCCGGTCATCTGCTACATGAGCGACAATTTTCAGAAGCCGTACCCTTTCTGTCCCGATGTGGTGGTTGACGTTGACGACGCCCAGGAGGACAAACTGAGGATGCTAAACTGTCACGAATCCCAGGCGTACGAATGGCTGCCATACAATTGGGGACTTGAGGAGCCAGTCCCTCAGGAGCCGGAAAAGCGGCAGGAGTGGCTCAGGGAACAATGGAATCCGCAATTTCTGGACATATCCAACCGCTATCGCGAGCGTTTGAAGGAACTGTACGGCGAAGAGCGTGGCGCTCAGATTCAGTATGCCGAAGCCTTTGAGATCTGTGAGTACGGCGCGCCGCTATCCGAGGACAATATCCCCACTGTTTTCCCGTTCTTTGAGGAAGACTAAGTTAACAACTATCCGCCAATCCTGTCGGTCAGGAGCTGGGCAGAATCAGCATCCAGGTACATAACCGTCGCCGGATGGGTACGTAGCGCCGTGGCCGGGCACTGGTCAGTAACTGGCCCTTCCAGGGTTGCTCTGACGGCGGCGGCTTTAGGCTCCGCCGGAACTATGCAGAAGATTTGCCGTGCCCCACAGATAGCTGGGATTGTCATGGTGATGGCTTGCCGAGGAACCGCGTCGAGACTGGCGTAGCGCTTTTCGGGGTCAGGGTCATCTTGATAGTCCCGGTATTGCTGGCGGACCGAGGTCTCGTCAATTGTTATAATCTCGGTTAAGTCTGGGGCGAAGAAGTCCGATCCCGGCTCATTGAAGGCAATATGACCGTTTTCCCCGATCCCAATACAGGCAATATCAATCCTCTCGGCTTCCTCAAGCAATTGGCTGTACCGGTGGCACTTTTCTTCTGCTGAGCCGGGCATATCGGCCATAAAGTATATCGTCCCTGGTTTGACAGCCTCAAACAAGTGATTATTGAGGTACACTTCAAAGCTGTTTTTATGCCCCCGGGGCAAATTAATATATTCATCCAGATGGAAGGCAACTACTTTGTCCCAGGGCAAGTCAGGAGTGTCACTTAGAGCCTGCAGAAAGTCGTCCTGGGAAGGTGCCGCCGCGAAGCACATGGTCACCTTGCCGCGCTCAGCCGCCACAGCCTTCATTGCTGCCGCGACATCCGCGGCGGCGGCATCTCCCATCTCAGTACGGTTGGGGAAGATTTTCACTTGCATAGATATAAATCTCATAGAGTCACTTCCTTATCAAAAGGAGCCCCATCCTCTAAGCCAACTGTTCTGTATCTATTATCAGGGTTACCGGGCCATCGTTGAGCAGTTCTACCTGCATGTGCTCACC
>JALGTV010000264.1 GCA_029821215.1 Candidatus Zipacnadia bacterium
ATATCCAGGTACAGGGCGCTCAGATCCGTGGCGCAAAATCCATGCACATCATGATAGAACAGATGCAGATCCCACTTGTCAAAAGCGCGGGTCATCCGCTGGATGACGCCATTAAGCCGCATCAGTATCCAGCGGTCAACCTCCCGCATCTGCTCGGCTGGCACGCTATCAGTATCAGGGTCAAAGTCCTGCACATTAGTCAGCATAAAGCGCAGCGTGTTACGGATGCGCCGATAAGCCTCCGCCACCTGGGTGAAAATTTCCTCGGAGCAGTGCATTTTGTGCCGGAAGTCTGCGTAGGTGAACCACAAGCGCAGCCCATCAGCACCATATTTGTTGTATATCTCGGCGGGATCAATGATGTTACCTTTGCTCTTAGAGAGCTTCTGGCCGGCATCATCCACGAAAAAGCCGTGACCGACCACCGTCCTAAATGGTGCTGGCTGCCCCAAACCGGCCGCTACCCACAGTGAAGTCTGGAACCAGCACTGGTACTGGTCATCGCCTTCCAGATACAGGTCGGCCGGGTAGTCCAGTTCCGGATGAGAGCGCAGCACGCAGTAATGACTGGCCCCCGAATCGAACCATACTGACATAATATCTGGCTCTTTGACAAATTCGGTGCTCCCACACTCAGGACAGGTAGTGCCTGGTGGGAGTAGTTCTTCGGCGGGGCGGGCAAACCACACATCGGCCCCGTGCTGGGCCACCAGGTCGCGCACAAAACCGATACTCTCGCGGCTCATCAGCGCATGGCCACATTTCCGGCAGTAGAACACCGGAATAGGTACGCCCCAGGACCGTTGCCGACTGATACACCAGTCGGGCCGGCTCTGGACCATTCCGGCAATGCGGCTCTGCCCCCAGGCCGGAATCCACTGGGCCTTTTCAATTTCCTCCAGCACGGCCTTCCGCAGTTGGTCTATGTCCATAAACCACTGCTGGGTGGCTCGGTAGATAACCGGGAGATGACATCGCCAGCAGTGAGGATACTCGTGCTGAATTTGCCCCCGCCTCAACAACACCTCCTTCTCCTCCAATAGCTCCATTACTTTATCATTGGCTTCATCACACACCAGTCCCGCCAGTTGAGGCCCAGCCTCTTTGGTGAACCTACCATAATCATCCAGAGGACTGATTACTTTTAGGTCATACTCCAGAGCCATCTGGTAGTCTTCCAGGCCATGGCCGGGAGCGGTATGTACTGCTCCCGTGCCTTGGTCCAGCAACACATGGTCACCTAAGACAATAGGGGAGAGGCGGTCGTAGAGAGGATGCTGGGCCACCAGTCCTGCCAGCTCCTGGCCACGGCGCCGGGCCACCACCTGGTACTCACTCATACCAACCTGCTCCATGGTCTCAGTTAGCAGCTCTTCGGCCACCAGGTAATAGGTCCCATCAGCTTCTGCCAATACATACCCGGCTTCTGGTGCCAGCGCGATGCCAGTATTGCCAGGGATGGTCCAGGGAGTGGTGGTCCAAATTATTACATAAGCCTGGGTATCTGCCGGCAACTGGGAGAAGTAGTCGGTGGCATTCTGTAGCGGGAAAGCCACATAGATACTATCAGAGCTTTTGGTCTGGTATTCAATCTCGTCCTCGGCCAGGGCGGTCTCGCAGTGATAGCACCAGTACACCGGACGTAAACTGCGATAAACCAGCCCGGCCAGGGCAATCTGACCAAAGGCGTCAATCTGCCGTGCCTGGTATTCCTTATTCAGAGTAAGATAGGGATTGGCCCAGTCAGCCCGCACCCCCAAGCGCTGAAACTGCTCCCGCTGAACGTCTACATATTTCAGAGCCAATTCGCGACATTTCTGCCGCCACTGGAGTACCGGCACATCGTGGCGACTCAGGCCATATTCACTTTGCACCGCCTGCTCAGTGGGCAACCCCTGGGTATCCCATCCCGGCACATACGGGCAGTCATACCCCCGCATCGTCTTATACTTGATGGTAATATCTTTGAGAATCTTATTCAGGGCTTGGCCCAGATGAATATTGCCGTTGGCATACGGAGGCCCGTCATGTAGAATCCACCGGGGAGCGCCGGCGCGAAACTGGCGCACCTTCTGATATATATCAATCTCCTGCCACCACTTTAATATCTCCGGCTCGCGCTCGGGCAGGTTGGCTCGCATGGGAAAGTTGGTCTTGTGCAGATTCAGGGTGTCAAGGGGCAAGTCAAGCCAACCACCTGCGGGCCACAGTTATTAGTAACAGTCTGTGGGGTAAACCACTAAGAGGCTTATTCATAGGGGCCAACAGTTAGATAATCTGATTCCAGCCAGTTCTCACCGCGACCGCCGCCGCCCGCGGGCCAGTACCAGCACCCCCAGCAGCATTATCACGCCGACCAGCAGCAGCACGTTGGGCACTGTTGCCCCGCCTATTAGCTCCTCGGTAGTGGCATACCATATTAGT
>JALGTV010000265.1 GCA_029821215.1 Candidatus Zipacnadia bacterium
AAGGTGGCCGGATAGCTCAGTCGGTAGAGCAACGGACTGAAAATCCGTGTGTCCCCAGTTCAATTCTGGGTCCGGCCACCATATAACGGCAAGTAATACAGCAGGTGCAACGACAGGTTCAACAGCAGGAATAACAACTAAACTAAAGATGTAGTCCGTAGCTCATACCTTCTGATACCGGGCCGGCGTAGCTCAATCTGGCAGAGCAGCGGAATCGTAATCCGCAGGTTATCAGTTCGACTCTGATCGCCGGCTCCACTTTTTATGACCCAGTTTTGGTTCACAAATAGAGTCAGTGATGCTTGGTAGCCATCCCCGAACCCAACCACAATTCCAGTGCAGGATTGTGATTTTACGTGACCATCCTTGAGCATATTCCTGTCACCATTGATGCTGACGAAATTATGCACCAGGCCAGGCTCAGTGGGCAGGGAGAAGAATTTGAACAAAATGTTCGCGAACTGGTTGATGCCGCGCGCCGCTCAGTCAACCCCAAGGCAGTTTACCAGGTTTGCTATATAGAGAGTAAGTCAGAAGACGCTGTACAGATTGGCGGCATCGGCTTTGCCAGCCGGGTATTGGCCACCAATGTAGCGGACGTGGAGCGCATATTTCCCTATGTAGCCACTTGCGGCACTGAACTGGATGCGATAGCCGTAGGCGGTGGCGATATGCTTCTGCGTTACTGTATGGATCTCATCAAACAGACAGCCCTGGGAGCCGCCCTAACATACCTGCAGGAGCACCTGAAGTCCACTTACGCTCTGGGGCGAACGGCGGTAATGAATCCGGGGTCACTGGAAGACTGGCCTATCACCCAGCAGCAGGAGTTGTTCTTACTGTTTGGGGATGTGGAAAGCTTAATTGGGGTGCGACTGACGGAGAGCTTCTTGATGGTGCCTACCAAATCGCTTTCCGGTATAATCTTCCCCACCGAAGTGAGTTTTGAAAGTTGCCAGCTATGCCCCCGCGAGCCGTGTCCGAGCCGCCGCGCATCCTACGACCCATACCTATCGCAGCGATACGGCATACTAACTGAGGCAGATATGCCAGCGATAGCTGATGTTGCTGCGGATAAATAGTGGTGTTGACAATCCAGGCTGAGCATTGTCAAGGCAGCGCCAGCGTGATATTATACCAATAGCTATCTTCAACTCAGATATGACGTAAGGGAGCCAACTATTAGTGGATTCAGATCATTCTATTACCAAGGCAGTGATTCCGGCGACTGGACTGGGCACCCGTCTGTATCCGGCCACTCACAATACCCAGATCAACTTTGTTAGCATGTATCTATGACCACTACAACTGACATATTAGCCGAACTTGCTCAACTGCCCGGCATCAAGGTCTTTACCGATGAGCCGATGACTGCTCATACCTCCTTCGGCATCGGCGGGAAGGCCGATCTGTTGGCTATGCCGGACAGCATTGAGACGCTGGCCGCCGCCATAAGGGTTCTGACCAACGCGGAGATTAATATCTGCTATGTGGGCAATGGCACCAATCTGTTGGTCCGTGACGGTGGCATCCGGGGAGCAGTCATCAAGCTGTCCGGTGCCCTGACCGGCATCCGCCGCCAGGGCAATACCTTAATTGCCCTGGCTGGTGAGAGCCTATCGGCCCTGTGTCACCGGGCTGCCCAGGAGGGGCTATCTGGACTGGAGTTTGCTGCTGGCATCCCGGGCAGTGTCGGGGGAGCGGTCCTTATGAATGCGGGCGCCAACGGCGGCGAGATGGCTGATGTCACCGGCTGGGCAGAGGTAGTAACCCGCCAGGGCGAGCGCCAGCGGCGCGGCCACGACCAGATTAATTTCGGCTATCGGCGAAGCTGCTTTCAGCATGATGAAGTCGCCATTGCCCAGGTGGCGGTGCAGCTAACCCCCGCTGATCCCCGCGATATCTATCGCTGTCTGTACGAGACCGTCCAGCAACGCTGCACCCGCCAGCCGGTGGGTCAGCCCAGTGCCGGCTCTATCTTCAAGCACCCCAACAAAGACTATGCGGGCCGGCTGTTGGAAGAGGCTCAGACTAAGGGCATGCGGGTAGGCGACGCCATAGTCTCTCCCAAGCACGCCAATTTTATTATCAACCTCGGCCAGGCCACTGCCGGCGACGTCCTCCAGCTCATCACCCAGGTGCAGCAGAAAGTCCACGACAAATTCGGCATCCACCCAACCACATGGTACTTAGGGTTCAGCTATGAGACTATGGCAAGAGGTAGTTAATGTTGTGCTGACTCAGTTGCTTGAACGGCGCGGATTGGCGGCTGTGCCTGAGCAAATCCTGCGTGCGATGGAAGAAAGACGTAGGCGACGCAGGACGTGCTGAGAACGCCGGCGAAGACCA
>JALGTV010000266.1 GCA_029821215.1 Candidatus Zipacnadia bacterium
TAATGTGAAGCAGACTGGTAGTCCTTATAGTACTAACGACAGTTGCTGGAATGCCGTGGGCGAAGTATACGAGCCACCGGGGGTGGAGATTGAACTATTCCCCACCGAGGCGGCGGTGTTAGAGTGGGCAATCCTGAACGGTAAACCCAACCCCGTGTACAACACGCCAGGAGCACCGCAACAAATAGCCACGGACGAGTTATGGTGGCCGGGACATGCCAACGGAGAGCCAGGCATCGTGTTGCGTCGGCACGATGGCACGTGGAAATTTGGTGATAAGACCCGCCCGGACCGAGCCGGCGATGACTCCCTTACCAAGACAATGTGCCTTGACTACCCGCAGCCTGGGCACCAGGTAATTTTTGCTGAGGGCAACGTGCGCATCAAGGGCCGCCTGCCCCGAGCCAAGCTCCTGCCTAATGGCACTCTGCGCACCTATCATCTGACAGGCGGAACCATATACATTGACGGTCAGATTCTCTCGCCCCAGGACCAGTTCGGGCGACATGCGGGTCGTACCGGGGACACGGGCGTACCGGACGAGGAGAACACTTACATCGCCCTGCTGGCCCGCGATTGTGTGGTGGTCAATCCCACTATGCTGGTGCCGCAAGAGCGCGAGAATATGGTTCTTCAGGATGACCATTGGGTCTGGTCCGACACCGGCGAACCGTCTATGTCCAGTCCGTGGTACTTTGGCTACGATCCAGTAGCCGCTGGCAATACCGTGAATCTTGTGGTGTGTCAGTCGCGCGCCCCACATCCCCTTGGCGACTCCGGGTGGGATCCTGTGACTCAGCGGGGGGCCATAGCAGCTACAGAAATGGAAATTTACGCGGCAGGAGCCACGAATTCTTACCAGTTTGATACTGCAGGTCAGGCCCACGATCCTAAAAAATTCATATTGGCTTACAACCAGCCGGTGGCGGCTGACCTGCCCGGTGCTGACCACATGTTGTGGACCGCCGATGACCTTACAGTGCCTACCCCGTGGGCACTGCCTGTCCGTCCTCCTTCATGGGCAGCCCTAGCCGACCCCAGCGGCAACAATGCCACACCCTGGAACTTGACTAACTACATCTCGTCCGGCGCCGGCAGCTTGAATCAACTTACCCTGTTGCCAGTGCTGCCAGGTGACGTCTTTTTCAATCCTTTCGTCAATCCCCTGGATGGTCGGTCCTATAACCCGGTCAACTATTGGCTGAAGAAGTTCAAGATTGAGGAGCTTAGCGGCGGCAATCCGGTTGGTGCCATTCACGCGAAAATAAATGCGATAATGTACGCCGAGCGGGGCTGCTTCTTCGTGATACCCGCGCCATACTTCAAGGTACGCGGGGCCATTACCGAGAACTTCCATCCCGGGCCGGCGGCAGTGCGCGAGTGGCAGGAGAAATGGGCCTTCCCGGCGGGCGGAGGAAGTGACGCCTGGAACAGCATAAGATACGTCTATGATGAGACTATCCTGGCCGCCCGTCACCAGGCGCCGACAGAGCTTGTTGGGACCCGCCGGCAGACCGATGCTGCTTATGGCGTAGTGGCCACCAATGCCGCCAATCTGCCCAAGTGTCCACTGTTGCCGGTCAGCCCTGACCTGCTCTACGGGCAATAATAACGACAGGTGCAACGACAGCAACAGCAGCAACGACAGCAACGACAGCAACAGCAGCAATAACAGCAAAGGCAGCAACGACAGCAAGGACAGCAACAGCAGACAACGGCAGTTTAACGGCAGAGGACGACAGTTAATCGTTTAGCTTCGGTGGGACGGGCTTCCAGCCTGTACAGGATGGAGAGTGAGTCGGACCAGGGGATGGACCTCCCACAGGAAGTCATTTTATTCTGTAGGAGCGGCGTCCTCGCCGCGAACAGGGGTTCAGGGATGCAGGGGTTCAGGGATTCAGGGAACAGCATATAGGAGCAAACAAGAGACAGACTATGGGAGCGGCGTTTTATCGGCCTCGGGCGGACCCCTACCGCGATCCATATCGGGCCAAGGATGGCCCTCCTACAAGGCTCCTTTTGCTTCGTAGCCACAAGATGTCTGTTATCCCGAAAAGCGGAACCAATAAGGCCACTTAGGGCTTGACAACATTAGCTGGATGCGATAAACTATGTAAGTCAAGTAGGCGCAGCCGACGTCGCAGCTAACATTAGAGGAGGAGCTGCTGATGCCCAGAGGCATCACCCACGCACTGGGATTAGACATAGGGTCTAATGCAATTAAGGCCGTAGAACTGCAGCTTACCAGTGCCGGCATTGAATTGGTAGGCACCCCTGCTTGTATCCCCACCCCTCCGGGTAGCGTAGCTGGCGGCGTGATAGTGGATGGGGCGCCAATCTCGGCGGCACTCACCGATATGATTTCCTCTTACGGCTTCGGCACGCGCCAGGTCATTGCCTCAGTGGGGGGCGACACCTCAGTAGCGGTGCGCATCGCCTCTATGCCCCGCATGGAGCGCAAGGAACTTGACGAGGCCATGCAGTGGGAGTTAGACCGCCAAACCCCCTTCCCCGTAGATCAAGTAATATTTGACTACCAGATCATTGACCCCAGCACCGCGACCGAAGAGGAGACTATGGACGTGTTCCTGGCGGTGGCTCAGGAGGATATGGTTAATGCCCTGGTGGCCGTCTTAGGTGGCGCCAAGCTCACTCCAGTACATATTGATGTCGAGCCTCTGGCCGTCACCCGGGCCCTGGTGGATGTGGCCGAGAATGGCTACCAGGATCAGGCAGTAATGGTGGTGCATATTGGGGCGACCACTACTGAGATATGCGTGGAGAGCAGCGGCTGGGTGACCTTTGTGCGCACGCTGCCGGTGGCGGGTAATACGCTAACTGATGCCGTGCGTGAGCATATCACTGGCGATGAGGCGCAAGCCGAGCAGGCTAAACGCCAGTTTGCTAATTTAGCCCAGGGAACCGAAGCAGCAGACGAGGCGGGTGATATAGCTCGGGTGCGGCAGGCAGTACAGGAAGCTATATCACAACCTATCTTTGACTTAGCGGATGAAGTTCGCCGCACGGTGGAGTATTATCAGCGCCAGCACCGTGAGGAGCCCATACAGATAGTATTGCTCTCAGGAGGCAGCGCCGTCATTCCCGGGTTAGCCGAATTTCTGCAAGGTGAGACGGGAATGACTACTCAGGTGGCCAATCCCTACCAACATCTGATTTGCGATGAGCAGGAAGTTGCGGCCGATTACTTGTCGGATGTCGGCCCGGCTACTGCAGTCGCCGCCGGCTTAGCCATGCGGGACATGTTCCAAGACTAATAACAGGAGGGCAAAGTGCTAAAGGTAGACCTACTGCCCCGCCAATTTGCCATCGCCCGCACTAATAAGAAGCTATTGGCCCTCATCCTGCTCATTTTGGCCGGGTCGGTGGTAGGATGGTTCCTTTACTTTGCCAAGATTAAGATCAACATAAGCAATGTCCAGGCCCAGTTAGAAGAGGTCAAGCGAGACGCCGACGAGGTGCGTGATCTGCAGGCCAAGGCACAGTCCAAGGAATCCGATCTGCAACCCATTCAGGATAAATTGCAATTTATTGCTCGTGCCGACCGCAGTGGTGCGGTATTCTGGGACCGGTTTCACCAGATTAACGAGTATATCTGGGAGCGAGCTCAGGTCTCGTCGTTTAGCATCACTCCTCCCAGTAGTGTGCAGTTCACCGTTACTGTTCACGGCACCCAGGAGGCGGGGCGATTTCTGCTCAATCTGCTGCGGTGTGAGGCGCTGACTAACATTAGCATGTCAGGTCTACCCGCAGGCAAATCAGTCCAAGGAGTTAGTGGCATTACCCAGGCGGGGCCGAGAGGTCCCGGAGGGCCGCCGGGCATGATGGGCGGGCCACCGGGCATGATGGGCGGGCCACCGGGTATGGCCGGGATGCCGCCGGGCATGGGACCGCCAACGGGCGCAGGGGCAGCGGCGGCTTCGGGTCTGGAACCCGGTAGCCCGGACGAGCCGATTGTACTGCAAGTAACCGCTACTCTTACCCAACCCATAACTATCCCCCAGCCTCCGGGAGCAGCTCCGGCCATGGGTCGGGGTGGCATGGGCGGACCATCAGGCATGATGGGTGGACCTGGTATGACGGGGCCACCTGGGGCGACAGGGGGACCACCTCCACCAGGGGTGCAAGAATCTCCCGAGGAAGAAATTTGATAACCTAAGCTGCAGCCGGTCTGACTGCCGGCCGCGACTTGGCTTGACATAGAGTTTGCGTTAGCAATACTAAAAGCATAGATTCAGCGTCTAATCCTAAAAGGGATACGATTTATGGGC
>JALGTV010000267.1 GCA_029821215.1 Candidatus Zipacnadia bacterium
GAATGCCCAGTGGCACTCGGCCACCGTTGTAGGCGAAGGGGAATGGACGCTGGAGCTGGCGATTCCGTGGTCAGTGTTTGGCCTGGAAGGCCCAGGCGAGGGTCTGTGGAGTGCTAACTTCTGCCGGGATCATTTAGCTGGGGAGGAGCAGCCGCAGTGTTCGTCGTGGTCACCGGCACAGGGCGGGTTTCACGACACCTCCAAATTTGGCCATTTGGCCCTGCCTAACTGAAGGAAGTGCTGGAAGCCCAGGTTGTCAAGGCGCGGGAGCAATACCAACTTGCCGCTCAGCAAGTAGAGGCAATTGCCACCGTCACTGCAGTAGAGATGAGGTCTGCCCCGATGGGCTGAATTACACGCGGGACCCGCAGGTCCTGCTGACCCGCCGCGAGGCCCTTGCAAGAGCTATTAAACGGCTCAGCAAATAACGGCTGTTCCACCATTGTTTTACATCGGCCGGGGAGGCTCCACCAACAAGGGGTCATCTTAACCAGGATAACTAGGCGGCCTCACCAAAATGGAAAAGCATCTAGTGGTCTGGGCAATAGTAGTAATAGCTTTACTGGCAGTGGGAGTAGCCCAGGTGGGCGCGCGGCCGATCTATACGCCAGTGCGGGTAGCTACCCCACCGCAGATTGATGGCCAACTCACTGATGCATGTTGGAGCCAGGCTTCGGTCCTTACTAACTTTATTCCTTTAGACTCTCAGCAGCCAGAGCCAGCGGAGCCCCCGACCGAAGTGCGAGTGGTCTTTGACGAGCAAGCCCTCTATATCGGCGTCCGGTGCCTGGAGCCCCATCCTGAGCTACTGGTGGCAGCCACCCAGCAGCGGGACTCTGAATTGGTGTGGACCGACGATGCGGTAGAAGTGTTCTTTAACCCGGGGCGTATCCCTGCTAAAAACTGCTATCGGTTTGTCGTCAACGTGGCCAATGTACAGTTTGACCGGCTGCTTGGCCTTATTAGTTGGGATGCCCAGTGGCAGTCGGCCACCGCGGTAGGGGAAGAGGAGTGGACAGTGGAGTTGGCTATTCCGTGGTCAGTCTTTGGCCTGGATGGTCCGAGCGAGGATCTGTGGAGTGCTAACTTCTGCCGGGACCGGTTGGCTGGGGAGGAACGAATGCAGCATTTTTCGTGGACGCAAGGTAATTTTTGGGAGAACTCCCGATTTGGCTATTTGGCCTGGCCTAACCTGAAGGAAGTGCTGGAAGACCAGGTTGTCAAGGCGCGGGAGCAATACCAACTTGCCGCTCAGCAAGTAGAGGCAATTGCCACCGTCACTGCAGTAGGGGCGCAACGGCTAGGGGACAGGCTGCATCAGGCGGAGGCAGACCTGGCTACGGTCGAGCAGGTAGCCAGCCAGAAGCAGCCCGCAGTGGAGGATGTAGTTGCGGCCTATGTTCAGACTGAGACAACCCAGAAGGAGATTGGTGACATTCACCAGACAGCTAAATTCTATCAGGCGCTCCTTGGCCAGGGGGACCGGGAGTATGTCCTTGCCGTCGCCAGTCCAATGACGAAGGTACAACGCGATGTGGCCCATAACAGGCCGGCTGTTATCACTGAGGCGGTGGATAAGCCCCTGCAGTTGGATGGGGCACGCGGTGAGTATGTCCATGGGCAGGTAGTTATTGTACCGGTGAAGCAAAATCTAAAAGGAGTAACTTGGGCCGCGGAGCCGCTGCGCGGACCTGAGGGTGCTACCATTCCCTTGTCCATACGAGTAGTGGGCTATCTGGATACCGGCGTGTGCTCGTTGATTAGCGTGGACTTTGTGGGCTGGAGACCTGACCCGCTGCTTAGTCATCTGACTACCTTCGATGTGCCGGTCGGGGTCTGCCAGCCGTTATGGGTGACGGTAGCTATCCCTCGAGAGGCCCAGCCAGGGGTGTATCGGGGCCAAGTGCAGGTTAGTGGGGGGGGTAGCCAGCAGGCAGTCCCGGTGCGGGTGCGGGTACGCAGTTTTGAAATTCCCCACACGCGTCATTTGCGCGTGGCCGACAGCTATCTCGAGATCCCGAGTGAAGGCCCGCAATTGTTGTATGGCAAAGCCTGGAATGAGGAACTTAAGTGGCGCTACCGTCAGTTCGTCCTTGACCACCGACTCAACGTGCACAGCATCTATCAGTCCGTGCCCATGAAAGATGAGTCCTACCGTCAGTTCGTCCTTGACCACCGACTCAACGTGCACAGCATCTATCAGTCCGTGCCCATGAAAGATGAGTCAGTTGAAGACCTGAGACGCTGTTGGGCGGCAGGACAAAATGTCTTCTTTCTAGGATACTGGGAAAAGCATCTGAGCGAGTCCCGAACTCCAGAGTGGTACAAAGAAGTAGATGATAGCATACAGCGGGCCCACGAAGCCGGCATCCCTGACGAGGCGTTGTGGTTCTACGGATACGATGAGAAGGGGCTTGAGCAGGGCTGGCGGCACGAAATGATTGTCCGCTCCTCCCAGCTCAAGGAACGTTATCCGCAGATAGGCATTATGACCACCGCCGCCTTTCCCGACCTGGGAGGGCAGTATATCGCCG
>JALGTV010000268.1 GCA_029821215.1 Candidatus Zipacnadia bacterium
ACTGGCATAGTACATAGCATCGGGCATCTTGAGATGCCAGCCAGAGAGACACAAATGCCCGACCATCACCGTTACGGCTAAAAGTATCACCACTAACGAATTGCGCATCGTCGCGCTCATATCGCTTATCTTTTCGCCTCACTAATGCACGCCAACTGCTGCCGCACGTACGGCCTGGGCGCCTCGCCGGAAATCATCTGCGGCAAATCCCGAGCCTTTGCGGTGGCTATCCCCCGATGGAACCAGAAAGCAAACACACAAAGGGCCGCTGCACCATACACAACAAAGATTGCAGTCTTGCGCAAATACCTCATTAGGCAAGCCTTTCTATGTCAGTGTAGCTTCCCAACTACCATCCTGGTCGAACTTGCTCATCTCAGAGCACTCACATTTCGCCCTTGTTATCTACTGGAGAGCAGACCACTTGCATATAGTCTTATTACTCCACAATTCGATACTTGAGCAGTGTCCAGACGGCAATAACGCCGTCGTACCAACTCACTTTTTTCCCTTCCTCAGGTGTCCGGGGCCTATAATCAATGGGTACCTCGGCTATCTTATAGCCCCTCTTGCACACTTTCGCTGTTACCTCAGGACAAAACTCAAATCTGATACAATTTAGGTTGATACTCTTTATCACATCGGCATCAAAGACTTTGTAAGCAGTCGCCTCATCGGTAATCCTGGCTCTGTACAACAGATTGGCTAATCCAGTCAATATCTTATTTGCTATGAGGCTGCGCAAGGGCAGACCCTGCACCGGTTTGCGGAAACGAGACCCGTACACCACCTTGGCTGCGCCCGTAATGATCGGTTCTATTAAATGCTTATATTCATTGGGATCCAGTTCGAGGTCGGCATCTTGGATAAGGATGATGTCACCAGTAGCATATTTGAGCCCGACTCGGATAGCCGCGCCCTTGCCAAAATTGACCGGAGATACATACACCTTGGTAATCTCGTCATAACTGGCTGCTTGCTCTCTAACTATTTCGGGGGTAGCGTCTGTAGACCCGTCATCCACCACAATTACTTCCTTGGTCAGCGGACTGATGTCAATACTCAGTACGCTCTCCAGGACCTGTCCAATGGTACTTTCTTCATTGTAGACAGGAATTATGACGGTTAGCTTTCTATAGGCTTTGGCATTCACAGTTCATAGCCATTTACTATCAGTTCTGGCCACTTATCTTTCGTAAACTTCGCCAGCAAGCAAACCAATCCTTCCCCGTAGATAGCCATGTGCTGTCTGTAGATTATACAACAAGAGGAATTTGACCGACAATAGTGAAATATAGGGTATCACCAGTTACAGGCGCATTGTTGTTACTTCTGTGCCGAAAGGCGAACCACCGTGAAATTAGCAACCAGTGAACAGATGAGGGCGCTGGATAGAGCCGCTATCCAGGATTATGGTATTGCCGGCGTGGTGCTGATGGAGAATGCCGGGCGGGCGGTGGCCGAGGCTGGAGCCCAGATGGTCGCCCCGATGCTGCCTGACGGGCGAGGCAATAATGGTGGTGATGGCTTTGTGGCGGCCCGCCACCTGCATAATAAGGGCCTATCCGTCCAGATATGCTTGCTGGCTGAGCCTGATGACCTTAGCGGTGATGCGGCTACTAACTACAACATCGCCCGGCAGATGGACCTTACTATCCACCCAATGCCCCAGGCCCAGGAGCTACCCGATAGCTTATCAGAAGCTGATCTGGTCATTGACGCCATTTTGGGTACAGGGATTAGCGGGGAGGTACGGGGCGCGGCGCGGACGGCCATTGAGGCCATTAACGAGGCTGATCTGCCGGTGCTATCCGTAGACATCCCCTCGGGCGTCAGTGCCGACACCGGGGCGATATTAGGCGAGGCAGTCGCCGCCGATCGTACTCTCACTTTTGGCCTGGCTAAAGTCGGTCATTATTCATACCCCGGGCGCAGGTACTGCGGCGAGATAGAGGTTATTGACATATCACTACCGGCGGATTTGGTGGCCCAGCAGCAGCTATCTACCAATCTCATCACTGCCGCCGATGCTGCTGCTATGCTGCCGTCTCGCTGGGCTGATATGCACAAAGGTGATGCCGGCCGATTGCTGATTATAGCCGGCTCGGAGGGAATGACAGGAGCAGCGGCTTTGGCCGGGATAGGGGCAGCTCGCGGGGGCGCTGGGCTGGTTACCCTCGCCGTTCCGAGTAGTCTGAACGATATTCTGGAGGTCAAATGTACCGAGGTAATGACCCTACCGCTGCCCGAGACTGACCAGCGCAGCCTGGCCCCGTCAGCCGAGGAGGAAATCGGCCAGTTCGCTGCGAGCTGTCAGGCGGTGGCGCTGGGACCCGGAATATCCCAACTCGCGGCTACTGCCGAGTTAGCCCGAGCCTTAATCACCCAGCTTTCTCAGCCGCTGGTAATTGATGCTGATGGGCTTAATGCTTGTGCCGATGACCCGCAGATACTCCAGCAACGCCCCGGGCCAACCATAATCACCCCCCATCCCGGCGAGCTATCTCGCCTGGTGGGTGTGCCAGTGGCTCAAATCCAGCAGAACCGGGTAGGAGCGGCCCGGCAAGCAGCCGATGATCTTAGCTGCGTAGTCGTATTGAAGGGCGCGGGCACGGTAATTGCTGATCCCCAGGGTGAGGCATGGATAAACTCCACCGGTAACTCGGGCATGGCCTCCGGGGGCGTCGGCGACGTACTGACCGGTCTCATCGGCGCTCTGTTGGCCGGAGGTGCTACACCCGTGGCCGCCGCCGTCAGTGGAGTGTACTATCACGGCCTGGCCGGTGACTTAGCCGCTCAGCACAGAGGCCAACGCGGGCTAATAGCCTCGGACCTACTGGATCAACTACCCTATGCTCTGAAATCGTCATCTACTGCCAGGTAGTGTTACTCCGTAGTATCTCCATCAGTCTACAGGTTCCCTGGGCCGCCCCCGCACCTTGACTTTCGCGGGCATATTACTTATACTTGTACCATCGCCGACGTAGCTCAGAGGTAGAGCAGGTCACTTGTAATGACCAGGTCGTCCGTTCAAATCGGACCGTCGGCTCCAGAGGACTTGACTAATAGCTCCCTAAAGTGTATAATTAGTAGTGTACGGGGCGCCTAAGTAGTCCAGAGGCGTCCTGTTTAATCTATGGTGTGGGGTAGTAAGTGGAGGGGTGCCCGAGTGGCTAAAGGGAGCAGACTGTAAATCTGCCGGCGATTGCCTACGGAGGTTCGAATCCTTCCCCCTCCACCAGACTAATACACGGGCCCACGTAGCTCAGGAGGTAGAGCGTGTCCTTGGTAAGGACAAGGTCACCGGTTCGACCCCGGTCGTGGGCTCCAGGGACCACTACTGACAGTGGCATAAGTGCGTTGAGTAATTTCGTCGCAACCGCCTCTATCACAATCAGGAGGTAATCAAGCTATGGCCAGGGAGAAATTTGAGAGGACCAAGCCCCATCTTAATATTGGCACCATTGGGCACGTGGATCACGGCAAGACCACGTTGACTTCGGCGA
>JALGTV010000269.1 GCA_029821215.1 Candidatus Zipacnadia bacterium
GTTACAATCAGCTTGAATTGTGGCAATCTGCGAGTCGCCACGGCCGCCGCGCTATCCAGCAGTGCCCGGTCTCCCACATTCCCAGAATCCCAATGGGAGGCGATCACCAATAGTCTATCTTTCTCGTTGTCATCGAGCATGTGCTCAAATGCCTCGCTGCTGATATTCTGACGATACTGATTTAATCGCACTAACTGTTTTGTCCTTGCCGGTGACGCTTTATATCCATGTGTATCACATGGTGAATCTTATTGTAAACCTCTTGCACCGATATTTGGGCCATGCACCACTGGGTAGGGTCTTTCTGGCAGGGCAATGCTCTTATTGTGTGAAACTGGGGGCACGGTGAGCAAGGTAAGTTATGATAGATTACCTCACACGGGGCGCTGGCGGGGCGCGGGCCTTTTACCGGTGGTGGCCCGGGTCCGTATAGACCGACTACCGGGCGGTCTAACGCTGCTGCCAGGTGCAACGGCCCGGAATCATTACCCACAAACACATCAGCATGGGCCAGCACACAGGCCAGGTCGTGAACGGTGGAAGTGGGAACATGAGGCCTTCCTCGCCCAGTTGATTGGTCAGTTGGCCGAAACGCTCCGCTGGCCACCGCCGCCACTTCCAGTCGGCCCCCGGATGGATAAAGACTGCCGGTCCTTGCTCAGGCACACCGGCTTGCCTGAGTAGTTGCTGACCCCGCTGGTGGTCGGCTTCGGTCAGGTAAACCCGGTAAGCATCATCGTTTGGATGGCAGCCCAATCTGCTGACTACTTGCAGATGACTGTCAATGCGGTGTATATCTTTGGAATCACCCAGCAGACACCACCCAGTCAGCATCCACCGCGTAAAGCGGTTGCTGACAGTGCCCATGTCACCACGCCCATAGTACCCCATACGGGTAGGTATCCGAGCAAACCATGTGAGGTAGGTAGAGCGCATACCCTCCTCCAGGAGAACGGCCAGGTCAAACTTTTGGGCCCGCAGCCGCCATATCTGCCGCCAGATGACGCTCAATCCGCCCGGGTCATACACAATAATTTCGTCAAGGTGCGGGTCCGCCTCAAACACAGGAGCAAACACGCGCTGCACCTGAAACGCAATATAGGCGTCTGGATACCGCTGGCGCAAAGCCTGTATCGCCGGGGTGGCAAAGAGAGCATCACCCAAGCCGTGAATCTCGCTGACCAGTATGCGTTTGAACTGGCGGTCACTCAAATCTTTCATCATAAGTACCTAAGACGTCCCTGAGTACCAGATGAAGGTCATTGGGTTGCTTCCCCTGCTGTTCTGACCTCGCGGACGCCGGCGAGCATGCCCGCAGTCCATAGCCACAAGGCCCGCACGAAAGTAGGGAAATGGGCCAGGACCGTGCCCAATAGCCTGCGGTCATACCTCTACTTCCTTTGACAATAGGTAGCAGCGGCGCCAGCCAGGTATACCGCACCGCTAAGGAACCGGCCAAGGAAGGATCATGCGAGCGAGCATAGGCAAAGCCGTGGCCCGCTTGATAATACCGGCGCCAGAGTTGGGCAATATCATCAGTGCTTATGTGTAGTACGGTCGCTTTCGGGGCCAGTAGCGCCGGGCCGTACTGGGCATTGAGCTTAGCAAAAAAGGCTACATCCTGGGAGCGCGGCAGGTCGGGGCACCCCCCCAGGTCCAGGTAGATATGCCTTTTGACCGAGAAGTTACAGCCCGGGCCAATAGGGGTCCACCGCCTCGGACTGTTCGGCAAAAACTCACTGAACTGGATGCGATCCATCTTGGCTACCCAGGTTTCACCCTCGGGTCCACCTACGGTGCCCACCACCGCGGGACAATCATAGCGGTCATAGGCCCGCTCAATGGCTTGGAGCCACCCAGGAAGGGCAATACAATCAGTATCAGTTATGGCTATGATGTCGCCATTTGCTTCGGCCGCACCAATGTTACGCGCCTCTCCGCAGAAAATTCGCTGCTGGCGGCGAATCAGACGAACCTGCGGGAATTCGTTCTCAATTATAGCGGGTGTCTCGTCATCGGAGCTGTCCACCACAATAATCTCATCAGCCGGACGCTGCTGGGCCAGCAGTGATGTCAGGCACCGGCGAATAGTAGAGTTGCCGTTGTACGACGGCACTACTACCGAAATCTTCATCGCTGATTCCTCTGCTGGCGGTACCATTCCACGAACCTCGCTATGCCCGCCGCCAGGGAAACCCGGGGTGCATAGTCCAGCAGTCGGGCGGCCTTAGAAATATCGGCATAGGTCACCGGTACGTCGCCGGGTTGGTCAGGGAGGGATTTGATATTGGCCTTGGTGCCCACCGTGTTTTCGATGATAGATACCAGCTGGGATAATTCCACGGGAGCCGAGTCCCCCAGGTTGATGATCTCAAAGCCGCAGTCCAGAGCCATCGCCGCTTCAATACCGTCCAAAATGTCGGAGATGAATGTATAGTCCCGCCGGGACGTACCGTCACCGTAAAAGGGTAGCTCCTGGCCCTGGTCTATAAGGCGCGTGAACTTGTGAATTGCCATATCCGGGCGCTGGCGGGGGCCGTAGACGGTAAAAAACCGTAGGCAGCAGATGGGCAGTTGGTACAAGTGGTGATAGGCAAAGCACACTAGTTCCCCGGCCCGCTTGGTGGCCGCATAGGGTGAGACTGGCTCCTCCACCGGATCGTCCTCGGAAAAGGGCAGCTTGGCGTTCATCCCATATACTGAGGACGAGGAGCCAAATATGAGCCTCTGCACTTTGTGCTTAATGGAGGCATCAAGGACGCGGATGGTCCCATTGACATTGACATCGGCGTACAGGTGAGGATTCTGGATAGAGGCGCGGACGCCCGCCCGGGCGGCCAGATGGACCACATGCGAGATTTCCTCGTAGTCAAAGGCTTGAGCCAGCGCGGCTTCGTCGCGAATGTCTCCTTCCACCAGATGAAATTTATCGTTCTCCAGTGCCCTGGTGAGATTCTTCCGCTTCACTGCCGGATCATAGTAGGGATCGAAGTTATCTATACCCACGACGTCTCTTCCCTGAGACACAAGTCGGTCCACCAAGTTAGAGCCGATAAAACCAGCCGCCCCAGTTATAAGTACTGCCATGGTCTCACTTCCGATAGGGAATCAAATTCACTCATCAGCCGGACGCTGCTGGGCCAGCAGTGATGTCAGGCACTGGCGGATAGTAGAGCTTCCATTGTAGGAGGGAACGATAACTGAGATAGTCATCGGTTGGTATCTCCTTGACCTGCTACGGCCTGGAACTCACTCAGGTATCGCCGCGCTATTATGTCCCATGAGAAGTTTGCCAGCGCGTACTCGCAGGCCCTTTCACCCGCTGCCGCTAATTCCTCGGGAGACTTGAGTAAGTTCACGATGTTAGTGGCGAAATCCTCAGTATTGTCCCAGTGAATAAGACGTACA
>JALGTV010000270.1 GCA_029821215.1 Candidatus Zipacnadia bacterium
CATACTGCGCGAGGTTGAGCACCGGGATGAACATAGCCATTACGAGGTGGTGCGGGATCGGCCCCATCATGAGCACCTTATCTGTCGGCGCTGCGGCAAAGTGATTGAACTCGTCTGTCCGGCCATAGAGGGAGCAATCATCGCTATCTGTCGCGACCATAACTTCCGTTACTACCAACACGACCTGGAGATTACCGGGCTATGCCAGGAGTGTCAACAGGAGGCCGATAGCCAACAGTTATCCGCCGGCTATTAGCTTCACAAATCACAGCGCGCAATTATCTAATTGGGGACCACGAATTACAGTGATTGTATCATTAGCAGAAATGGCACCGGGGCAAACCGGCATAGTTACCTCGCTTAAGGGCGGCCACGGTATGATGCGACGGCTGGCAGCGATGGGCATCCGTAGAGGGGCAGCGGTCACCAAGACAAGCAGCCAGCCCTTCCGCGGCCCGGTCAGTGTTCAGGTGGGTAACACCGAGATAGCTCTGGGCTTTGGCCTGGCTCGCCGCGTTATGGTGGAGGTGCCCGGGTGAAGCGCATCCTGCTGATGGGCAATCCCAACGTCGGTAAGAGCGTGGTCTTCTCGCGGCTTACCGGCGTTGACGTGATCGTCTCCAATTACCCCGGTACCACGGTTGTTCCGGGCACCTATACTCTCGATCCGACTAGCGCGGCTGAGCAAGTAGCTACTGATATGCTTGCCGAAGGCGATGTCGTGGTCGATGTGGTGGACGCTACCAACCTGGAACGCAATCTCAATCTCACCCTGCAACTGCTCAGCTCCGGCAGGCCGGTCGTCGTTGCCCTGAACTTATGGGATGAAGCTCAGCACAAGGGCGTACAGATTGATGTGGCCAAGCTTGAGCAGATTCTGGGCGTGCCGGTTGTCCCCACGGTGGCGCCGACCGGCCAGGGCATCAAGGAACTTGTCGGACGCCTGGCCGAAGCGGCACCGGGCACGGAAAGCTATGAACCGGACAAGCGCTGGAGCCGGATCGGCGAAATCGTTGAGCAGGTCCAGGTGGTCACCCATCATCACCACACCTTCCTGGAGCACCTTGCCGACCTCTCGCTCAGGCCTGAGACGGGCATTCCGCTCGCTATCATTGTTGCTTACCTGACCTTTACCGTGATTAGGTTCATTGGAGAGAGCCTCATCGGTTATGTGTTTGATCCTTTTTTCGATGGTGTGTGGGCGCCGCTGATGATGGGGCTGTCGGGAGTACTGGGCTCCGGAGGCTTCTGGCACGGCCTGCTGATCGGTTCTCTTATCGGGGGCGAGATAGACTTCGTCGAATCAATGGGTTTGCTCACTACGGGTTTATATGTGCCGATTGCAATGGTTCTCCCGTACGTGTTCTCATTCTACCTGGTCCTCAGTGTTCTGGAGGATGTGGGATACCTGCCTCGGCTGGGGGTGCTTGTGGATACGATATTGCACCGGCTGGGGCTGCACGGGCTAACGATCATTCCAATGGCGCTGGGGTTGGGCTGCAACGTCCCGGGGGCATTTAGCACGAGGATTCTTGAAACTCGGCGGCAGCGCTTCATTGCTGCTACGCTGATGGCAATCTGCGTGCCCTGTATGGCCCAGACCGCGATGATAATCGGGCTGATGGGCCAGTCTGATAATCCCACACTTGGTCTGTTTGCCGTGTTTGGTACGCTAGCGGTGCTGTGGGTGGTACTGGCGCTGATATTCAAGCATGCCCTGCCCGGTGAATCCCCCGAAATCTTCGTTGAGATTCCGCCCTATCGGGTGCCCTACTTCCGGGCTGTCGGGCAGAAGGTCTGGCTGCGTACCCGCTACTTTATCGCCGATGCAGTGCCGTATGTGTTGTTGGGTGTGTTCCTGGTAAATATCCTCTATATACTTCATGTCATCGAGTTTCTGGGCCAGCTCTTTGCCCCGATTGTCATCCGACTCTGGGGCTTGCCCGCTGACGCCGTTGCCGCCTTACTTATTGGTTTTCTGCGCAAAGACGTCGCGGTAGGAATGCTCGCCCCGCTGGGACTGAGTTTGAAACAGCTTATTATTGCTTGCGTAATGCTTGCAGTATACTTTCCCTGTGTAGCGACCTTCGTCGTTCTGCTGCGTGAATTTGGACTCCGCGATATGGCCAAGGCTACGGTACTTATGGTCGTGGTCGCCCTCGTTGTCGGCGGTTTGCTCAATCTCATACTTTAGCCACCACCTGCTCTTCGCCAATGATGGCCTCGACGTCCATTAGATAGAGCGGCTCCCCGTGGCAGTTGTTCTCCAAGCTGATAAGGCTATTTGCTGCATAATCATCTGGTGCCGGTGAGCAATCCACAAATGTAGTCTGCCGTCGTAGGATGTACCGGCCAATAAGAGTCAAGTGGGAGGAATGTGACCGGCTTTGGTGAAGATAGTAGTCAGAGATGGCGATGATTCGGCCGGGCGATGGCGGGCGGAGTGATAAGAATGAGTACGACGAAGAGAATTAATCTGGTGATAGCTGTTGCAGCGGTTGTGATAACGGTCGCAGCGGTGCCCAGCTTGGCCCAGGATGCAGAGACTGTGTTGGTGGATCTACCCTCGGCAGGGAGGTTGGCTGCTGTCAGCGCCGAGCTGGCCAGCGTGCTGGA
>JALGTV010000271.1 GCA_029821215.1 Candidatus Zipacnadia bacterium
CGAAGCCTGTGAACGGCCATTGGGGGTAGGCGTGGCTACTGGTACAGGCGTGGGCCGGGGGGTAAAGCTGATAAAGGGCAGCCTACAAGTAAAGCGCACGGCAGGCATAATGGTAGAAAACGAATATGGTCGCGCCCTGACCGAGTTAGGTTTCCCGGGACTATTTCTGTTCGTATGGCTGCTGTATGCGGTGGTCAAAGGCATCATTGCTTCGTACTTGCGCTGCCAGACGCTGGCGGGACGGTCACTGACGGCTGCCTGCTTAGGCATCGTTGTTTCCACAGCAGCACGCCTGGCGGTAGGTAGTGCCTTATACTTAGCGCCCAGTGGCCCACTGTTCTGGCTGTGTGGTGCGCTGGCGCAGCGGATACCACAGATCGAGGCTGCCGAGATGGCTCAGCCCGCCAAGTCAGCAGTGCAGGACAGTACCAGTGAGTTAACCACCAGCAGGCGGACTCCAACTTAGCGAGTAATACAATGCCTGAACGGTCACTGAGAATTGCCGTCATCGCTGAACATGTCCACCGTCAGTATCCCCGCCGAGAACGTGAGTATACACCGGGTTTGGTCTCCCAGCCAGTCAAGCACGTTCCAAGCAATATGGATGGTAATGCTCTCCCCTTTTCTCATCCACCCCTCTCGCTATGATGTTATCCTATCGCAGGGGGGAAATTCTTTGGTGCAGAACTTCGTACTGGTGCACACTTGCCATGCCTTGCGCGCCAGAGCGCTGAAGGAAGTAAGGTGGCAATACGACAGGGCTTCTGCTATCAGCCGATGGCTACTTGAGCTGCGTCAGGCCTGGGCTACTTGGATGGAAGGACGGGCGGTGCGGCAGTGTCGCGGGCGCGTGATGGCTGTGTCCCCAGCATTGGCTGACTATATCGTTACCCAGCATGGACTCGCGCCCTCCGAGGTATTTGCGGTCCCCAACGGTGTTGATCATTCACTGTTCAATCCCTCTATGGTGCAACGATTGCGTGTTGCGACCAGGAAGGCGCACGGCTTCGGGCCCGATGACTTTGTGATGTTGTTTGCTGGTGGCCGCTGGTTTGACAAAGGGCTTCCTTTTGTCATTGAAGCTCTAAAGCTAATGGAACAACCCGGCACACTTGTAGTAGTGGGGGATGGCGATGTGAGACTGTTCAGCGAACTGGCTGAGGCGGCCGGCAGCCGGCAACGAGTACTATTCGTCCCGCCCCAGCAGGATATAGCTCGATATTACGCCGCATCTGACTGCCTTGTCCTGCCGACCCGCGCCGAAGGCTTTGGACTGGTAATGGCTGAGGCCGCTGCCTGTGGGTTGCCCCTGGTGGTAACTGCTGATGGTGTGGCTGCCGAACTGGTAGAAGACGGTGTCAGCGGGTTCTTAGTAAATTATGATCCCGCGGTCATAGCAGAGAAATTAGACATACTGGCGGCCAATCCCCAACTGCGGCGACAAATGGGACAAGCCGCCCACGAAAAATCCCGGCTGCTGACCTGGGACCGCCAGGCTGAGCAAATGGAGGAGATATTCCTCTCTCAACTACCGGAGCCTGATAAACAGCCACCAGTTCGCATACCCCCGGCAGCCCGCCCAATTCCAAAGACCCTTAAGGTTGCAGCCATCAGCCACTCCTGTGTGGTGGATATGAACCAGAAGTTATATGGGGAGCTGCTAAGCTCTGGCGATATAGACTTGCGCTTAGTTGCCCCCCACCACTGGTGGGCTTCACTGAGCGGCCCGATCAGCATTTTGGTTCTCCCGGAGCTGACAGATCAAGTGGTGCCGCTTCCCGTCTACCTGCCCGGACGCATTCACTTGCACTGGTATACGCGGCAATTGCAGCGTGCCCTACAAGAGTTCGCGCCTGATATACTATATGTAGATGAAGAACCGTACAGCGTGGCTGCGGCTCAAGCGGCTTATTGGGCTCGCCAACTGGATTGCAAGCTGATAATCTCCACCAAGGAGAACCTGGTTCGTTGGTATCCGCCGCCCCTGCGGTGGTCACATAGATGGGTGCTGGGACAGGCAGATCACGTCGTGGCTATTAGTGAAGAGTGCCAGTTGGTTCTAAGTCGTCATGGCTATCGGGGGCCAGTCACCGTAATGCCGCACGGAATAGATTCTGAGGACTTCTGCCCTAACCGAAATCCGCAGTTTCGCCACCAATTAGGATTAAAGGGAGCCATTATCGGCTACATTGGGCGCCTGGCCTCACAAAAAGGAGTTATGGATTTAGTGGCGGCCATCAGGACTGCCTCACAGGATAACAAGCTGAACCTGAGTGTGCTGCTGGTCGGTGACGGGGAGCTACGCGGTCATGTGGAGCGCGTGGCGAGCCAACAACTTGGCCCCAATATGCTGCTGGTTACCGGCCATGTGCCCCACGATCGGATACCCGAATATGTTAATGCTCTTGATGTACTCGTCCTGCCTTCGCGAACTACCAAATACTGGAAAGAGCAATTCGGCCGGGTGTTGATTGAAGCTCTGGCCTGCGAGGTGCCGGTAATTGGCTCAGACTCCGGACATATCCCCTATCTCATAGAAGATACCGGCGGGGG
>JALGTV010000272.1 GCA_029821215.1 Candidatus Zipacnadia bacterium
ATTATCTCAATGGCCCCGTCCACGAAGGGCACCCCCAGGTGCCAACAGCTTTGATTTATGGCCACGCGGGCCTCGCGATTATCCAGCGACCCTAGGACGAGGTCTACGTCCTTATATATGCCCTCGCCCAGGTCGTAGACGATATTGCCGACAAAGGGCTGCACATTTATCTCAGGATTAAGCTCGCGCAGAGCCTGGGCGGCTACTGTGGCTTTGGGCTGGCCCTCATCTTCTTTGCGAAACAGCACCGCCCGCGTTAAGTTTGACTCCTCAATGATGTCCATATCCACGACAAAAATATTCCCTACTCCCAGCAGGGCGAGCTGCTTAAGAATCTCATTACCCAACGCCCCCACACCTACCACCATCACCCGGGCATCAAACAGCCGCTGTTGATCCCACCAGGGAATCAGCTCCAGCCGATGATACCGCCCCTCCTCTAAGTCAATATGTAAGATAGGCTCCTCAACCATGGTCTGAGTACTCCCGACTGCTACCCTCAGCTACGCGCCGGCGGTTATTTCCGGCTGCAGGCGCAGGACGTCACCATCTTTGACATCGGCGTCAGCCAGAGTCTGGTCGTCAGCCAATTGTTTGCCGGAAGCCTTATGGTGGAACTTGTAGCTCATCGGCTGGCCATCAGGGCCAGTAGACGGCAGCTTCATCATATCCACCAGCTTGGCGATGATGCGCCGTACTGGTGCATCATCAGGCAGGCTGGCCTTCTGCTCCTTGGAGCCGGTAGTGTCCATAATAGTTACAGTTACTTTACCCATCAGTTGAGCCTCCTTATAGGTATGAACGCCCTGCCAAATTACAAGATTATTGTTCAGTAAGGCGCGTTGTGATATCAAGTCGGGCCGGGGACGGCCCTCCTACAACAGTTGTGTATCTGCCCGCTGTAGGAGCGGCGTCCGCGCCGCGATTGGCGTCACTTAAGTCAGTGCAAAGGTAACTTGGCTCCGCTTATGTTTTCAACAAGTCTATCGCGTAGGCGGGGTTCTCTCCTTCGGCAGGCTCAGGACGGTGAGCTTGCCGAACCGCAACCCTGCCGGTCAAGACACGCAGGTTAAGACTTCGGCGAGCTCAGTCGAGCCAAACCTGCGCTACGCGAGACGCAGTCGCTAATGCAAAGTAATATCTATATCCGAAAGGTCTTCTTCCGATGGCTGCTCAGGATAGACGGTAACTGGCTGCTGGCGGCGAACTCGGACCGAGCGGGCTACTAACAGCGACACTAACAGCGAGACCGCCAGAGAAATGACCAATGGTATACCAATAAGAAGTAGCAAACTGGGTCCAGCAGGCCCCGGGCGGCTCGGCCCCGGCGGTCTCGGGCCAGGAGACGGTTGCTGGACTGGCTGCGTCTCAGTGGTGGTCGCTGCTGGGCCCGCGCCCAGAGCGACGTTCACGGCAACACCGGCCTGCTGGAGAAAAGCAATAGCCTCATCGCTGGGTATGGCAAAGCCGACATTTTCTGCTTCTTTGATGACCGCAGTAGCCACCCCAACCACCCGCCCTCGCTCATCAATGATGGGTCCACCCGAGTTTCCTTCATTAAGCGCCGCATCAATCTGCAAGTAATTTTTGCCGTCAATCTCCCGGTCCACCGCGCTGATGACCCCTTCGGTTACCGAGCCTTCCAGACCCAGAGGCGACCCGACGGCGGCCACCTTGGTCCCCGGCTTGAGCGCCCCACTGCCGGCAAACCGTACCACGGGCAGATTGACTCGGTCCAGACGCAGCAGCGCCAGATCTCGTTCATCATCCTTCTTTTCCACTGCGGCGGTGACCTCACTATTGTCGCCCATAGTCAGGACGACTTTATCAGCGTCCTCCACCAGATGGGCACTGCTGAGCACGCCGCCGTCCGCGCTGACGATGAAGCCCGCCCCCACCCGGTTGTCTGCCTTGACGGTCACCACACTGTCGCTGACCCACTCAATTGTCTCACTCATATCAGCCGCGGCGCCGGCTGCCAACAATAAAACAGTCAGGGCAACAGCACTGGCAAATATGGCTTTATTCATCATATACCTCCCTGCACCCGTTATGACTGCTACCCGCAATCTTAGTACCAACCGTACTGGTCAAGTGCCTCCGCCAGGGCCATAATGTTCTTAGCCTG
>JALGTV010000024.1 GCA_029821215.1 Candidatus Zipacnadia bacterium
TTATAAAGACCAGGCGAGGAACCTTATATTTGTTGGCCTGGCGCCAAATAGTCTCTGACTGGGATTGCACCCCGCCCACCGCACACATAACTACCACTAATCCATCCAGCACTCTCATCGCTCGCTCTACTTCCACCGTAAAGTCCACATGACCGGGCGTGTCTATGATATTTATCTGATGATCTCGCCAGCTACAGGTGGTGGCTGCCGAGGTGATGGTGATGCCCCGTTCCATCTCCTGGGGCATCCAGTCCATGACGGCATCTCCATCATCAACTTCACCCATACGGTGCACTCGCCCTGTATAGAACAGAATGCGCTCGGTCGTAGTGGTCTTACCGGCGTCAATATGAGCGGCCAGGCCAATATTGCGAATTGTCTGCAAATCTGTCTCCGTTGTCATTATTGCGTCCGCTACCCGTTGAGAACTATTAGGTATTACTGGGCCTACCACCGGTAGTGAGCATAGGCCTTGTTAGCCTCGGCCATCCGGTGCATCTCGTCACGGCGCTGCCTCGCTCCCCCTTCGCGATTAGATGCATCCAACAGTTCGTTAGTTAGTCGGTCTATCATCGTCCGCTCGCTTCGCTTGCGTGACTCAGTAACTAACCACCGGATGGCGAGGGTAAGCTGTCGTCTGGGGCCCACCTCGCGCGGGACCTGATAGGTGGCACCCCCAATCCGCCGCGGCCGCACCTCTAAGGTCGGCATGACATTACTAATGGCTCGCTGAAAAATCTCCGCCGGATTGCGGCCGGTGCGGTCGTGAACCTGCTCCATGGCGCCGTAGAATATTCGCTCTGCTGCCTGCTTTTTGCCGTCCATCATTAGACGATTGATGAACCGGGCCACCGTCTCACTGTGGAAGACAGAGTCGGGTGCCACCGGCCGCAGTGATACTGGTCCTTTTCTGGGCATTTGTCCTTACCTCGTCTGCTTCTGTGCAGGATTGCTACTCAGGTCTATCCAGATATCCTTGTCATCTGCCAGTCAGGCTCCATCTGATTAAGCCGGGCCTGCAGTTTTCTTGGTTCCATACTTAGAACGAGAAGTGCGACGCCCCTCAACCCCCGCCGCGTCCAGTGTGCCGCGCACTATATGATACTTGATGGCTGGCAAGTCTTTGACTCGCCCCCCGCGGACCAAAACCACCGAGTGCTCGGCTAAGTTGTGGTCTTCGCCGGGGATATAGGCGGTAACATGCTGCCGGTTAAACAACCGTACCCGCGCACACTTGCGCAAGGCCGAATTGGGCTTCTTGGGCGTCTGGGCCCACACGCGCGTACAAACCCCGCGCTGCTGCGGAGCCCCGGGCACGTGCTTGGCCTGACGCTTTAGAGCGTTCCACGAAACCTTAAGAGCCGGGGTCTTCATTTTTTCCTTTTTATTGGTGCGCCCCTTACGCACTAATTGGTTGATAGTGGGCACTCGCTTCGCTCCTCATCCTGATAATGGTTGAACCAACCTTGCTTATCCGTCCGGCAGTGATGAAACCTCGCGCCACAAAACACAAAACAACCCCTCACTACTGATAGAAGAGGGGCTTGGACTGGCTGCCCTACCGACGGGAACTTTAGTAGAACTTCAAAAGTTTGCCGGTCAGCACCCGCCTCCTTCCATAGTGATTGCTGGACTAGGGTATGCTGTTACCTTGTTGCCCATCACTATTTGTATGTAATAGTATAATGGTTACTGGAAACTTTGTCAAGGGCCGAGGCTATGCGTTTGGGACTAAAATATTGCCCAACACTGGTTTTTTGATCCGGTAGTGTTAATCATCATCAGGGGCATCGGCTGAGGCTGACAGTTCCTGGCTGAATAGCTCCGCTACCTCCCCACCGGCAGTTTCCAGATCTTCAAGCAACTGTTGCATGGCATCCTTCTTCTGCGGCGTCTTGGCCGGTACGGAAATCATTTGCTCGCGGACGTCCGGGGAAAAGTCTACCTCTCGCATACGGTGACGCGACATACCGGTACCGGCGGGGATGAGCCGCCCAATAATAACATTTTCCTTGAGGCCTTCCAGCGGGTCACGCTTGTTCTCGCAGGCCGCCTCAGTTAGGACCCGGGTGGTTCGCTGGAAGCTGGCCGCCGACAGGAAGCTGTCGGTGGCTAGGGAGGCTTGAGTGATACCCAAGAGAATGGGTTCAGCGGTGGCTTGGCGACCGCCTAACTCGCGCACACGGTCATTTTCATCGGCGAAATCGAATTTGTCCACCACCTCCCCCGGCAAAAAGCGGGTATCACCATGGTCAATAATCTTACGCCACTTAAGCATCTGCCGAATGATGACCTCAATGTGCTTATCGTTGATAGAGACGCCTTGGGCCTGATAGACACTCTGTATCTCGCGCAATAGATAATCCTGGACACCTTTGATGCCTTTCATCTCCAGGATATCTTCTGGGTCTACCGGGCCAGCAATCAGCGGATCTCCGGCTCGCACCTCGGTCCCCTCCCGGACGTATAGTTCGCCCCGGTGGGGCACCAAATGGGAGCTGCGGATGGTAACCTCGGTTATACCAGCCTTACGCAACCTTTCTCTGACCTTTTTAAGCAACTTCTGGCCCTTTTTGGCTAACAACTTACCACCAGGACTTCGGATGTCTTCGGCCAAGGATTCTCCCCGAATCACGTTGATAGCATCCAGCGGCTGCGGGGAGTGGATAACTACGGTGCGCAACCCCTTAGTCTCAATTTCGCTGACTACGCCGTCCACCTGCGCGGTAATTGCTTGACCTTTTGGCGTACGCGCCTCAAACAACTCCACCACGCGCAACAGCCCATGCATTGAGCTCTCCAGCACCTTGAGCATCTCGCGGATGGCTTTTTGCCGCGCCCGACCGCCACCGCCCACTGTTTCCAGTGAAACGCGTCCTTGTTCAATATCTTCACTCAGACTGTGCAGCGCTTGCTGCTTGCGCTTTTTGACATCAGCCACGCCAGTAATATATTCGCCGGCCACTCCTCCCGTGTGGAAGGTTCTCATAGTTAGCTGGGTCCCAGGTTCGCCGATGGACTGAGCGGCAATGATGCCAATAGCTGTACCTACGTCTACTTGCCGTCCCAAGGCCAGGTCACGGCCGTAACATTTTGCACAAACGCCACTACGTAATTCGCAGGTTAAGGGCGAGCGAATGGTAACCGACTTGATACCTGCCTCGGAAATCATCTGGGCACGTCGCTCGTCAATCTCCTGACCACCAGGTACGATAAGCTCTTGAGTTTGTGGATTAAGTATGTCTGTGGCCGCTGTTCGTCCGATAATACGCTCTTTCAGCGTCTGGATTGCTTCGTCATCATCAGGAATAGGGAGAGGCTCATCACAGTATTGACAGACCCCCTGGCGATAGTGATCCTCGCGCCCACAATTAGGGCAGTACAATGTGTGGGCGTACATCGCAGTGACTTCTATCCCGTCAGTGGTCCCACAATCCTCGCCCCCGATGATTACATCCTGGGCTACATCCACCAGTCGCCGAGTCAGATACCCGGCATCAGCAGTGCGTAGCGCCGTGTCAGCCAGACCTTTGCGAGCCCCGTGGGTGGAGACGAAATACTCCAGAACGTTGAGCCCTTCGTGGAAGTTACTGCGCACCGGCAAGTCCTCTATTAAGCGCCCAAATGGATCACTCATTAGTCCTCGCATGCCGGCGATCTGGCAGATGTGGGAGCGATTAGCTCGAGCCCCGGAGTCTACCATCATCCAGATAGAGTTGAAACTGCCGATATTGGCCAGTATGTTACTGGCAATATCCTCCCGAGCTGTCTGCCACAATTGCAACAGAAGCTGCTGGCGTTCGTCTTCGGCGATGACTCCGTCTCTGGCCTGTTTATTAACCTGCTGAACCTCCCGCTCAGTGTGCGAAATAATCCGTTCGCGGTCAGTATGAATCTCGGTATCAGCCACTGACATGCTGACACCGGCCCGGGTGGCAAACTTGAAACCAATTTCCTTAATATCATCTAATAGCTGAGCTGTCCGCTCGAGGCCGTATAGACGATAGCAGAGCATTACCAAGTCAGCCAGCTCATCCTTGGACAGGACGTGGTTGATATAGGGTAGGTCGGGCGGCAAGTGATAGTTGAACAGCACGCGGCCGACAGTGGTGTCAATGATGGTACGCTCTACACTTAGGGTAAAGTTAGCGTTGGGCGGACACTGACCCTGCTGGCACCCCTCAATAGCAGCTTGCTGGCCCTTGTACTCAATCCATCCGTTCTTGTCGGGCTGTTCGGGCAGGATAGCGGTCTGTCCGGCCTCGGCGTCTTTGACCATCTGTTCCGTCAATTTGAAGCTTACCCGGCGCTCCCGCGCTGGGTGCTCATCAGCGATTGCCACCCCTATGATATGGCGCAACTGAGTGATCAATTGATCATCAACTGGGATTTCCTCGCCCTTGCTATTGGTAACTTGCACTACAATCTGCGGCGCTCGCACTTTGACCAGGGCATGCAGATCGGCCTTGCGATGTTCGTAAGCAGTGATAGCTGCTTCTAAGCTTTCGAACACCTTACCGGCTGCGGTTGAATCCTCGCTTTCGGTTTCTTGAGTCAGATAATAGCAACCCAATACGATGTCGTACAGGGGTTGAGTAACAGGGCTACCGTCGGCGGGCTTGAAGAGGTTGCCCGAGGCTAGCATAAGCAGCCGCGCCTCCGCCTGAGCCTCCATTGTCAGCGGAACATGAACCGCCATCTGGTCACCGTCAAAGTCGGCATTGAAGGCTTGGCAGGCCATCGGGTGAAGCTGGATCGCCTTGCCATCTATCAGCACCGGTTCAAAGGCCTGGATTCCCAATCGGTGGAGGGTGGGGGCGCGGTTGAGCAAGACCGGATGGTCCTCAATGACCTCATCCAAGGCGTCCCAGACTTCCGGCTGGCGTCGGTCCACCATGCGCTTGGCCGTCTTGATATTAGTAGTAAGACCTGCTTTTACCAGCCGGCTCATTACAAACGGTTTGAATAGTTCCAGGGCCATCTCCCGCGGCAACCCACACTGATGCAGCTTTAGCTCGGGGCCAACGACAATGACCGCCCGCCCCGAGTAATCCACCCGCTTGCCCAACAGGTTCTTGCGGAAACGCCCCTCCTTACCCTTAAGCATATCGCTTAGGGACTTGAGCACTCGGCGGTTGGTGCCAGTAACGGGTCGGCTGCGGCGGTTATTATCAATAAGTGCATCTACTGCTTCCTGGAGCAGACGTCGTTCATGATTGACAATGGACTCGGGAGCATTAATCTCTATTATGCGCCGCAGCCGATTGTTGCGATTGATTACCCGGCGATATAGGTCATTTAGGTCGGAGGTAGCAAAGCGGCCCCCGTCCAATTGCACCATAGGCCGCAGCTCCGGCGGCAACACCGGGACATACTCCAGAATCATCCACTCGGGCCGGTTCTTGGAGTTGCGGAAGGCCTCCACTACTCGTAAGCGTTTAACCGCTCGCGCCTGTCGGGGTCCACTGTGCTCTTCGATTTCTTTGCGCAGGTCGTGGGCCAACTCATCCAGGTCTATCCGGGCCAGCAGATCCCGGACAGCCTTGGCCCCCAGCCCGGCCTCAAACAGGTTGTCAAAATTGCCCTCCAGTCGGCGCTGGCATACCTCAGCAACGGTAGTCAGTTGCCGGTACTCCCTTTCCGAGATCAGTTGCTTGGGCGCTAATTCAAACAGCAACTCCAGACCGTCGTCCAGTTCTTTCCTTCTCTCGTCCGCAGCCTGCTGGTTCTGCTGGATACGTTGGGCCAGTTCGTGTTCATCTATGATTTCGGGTAGCGCTTCCTCGTCATAGGTCACTCCCGTCAACTGATCATCCTCGTCTTTACTGTCCTCAGCAGCGGTTGGTTTTTCTTGGCCGGCCGTTGCTTGCTGTTGGTTAAGACCGTTCTCATACTGCTGACGCAATTGGGCGATGGCCGCATCACACCCGGCAGCGATCGCATCTTTTTCCTCTTCGATCGCCAACCGAATTTCGTCGTTAGATTCGTTCAGCTTGTCAAAATCCACGTCAGTGACAATATAGGAGGTAAAATAGATAACCTCTGTAAGCCGGCGCACCGGCATATTCAGCAGCAAACTGATAGGGCTGGGGACTCCCTTCAGATACCAACTGTGACAGACCGGCGAGGCCAACGCAATATGGCCCATTCGTTCCCGCCGTACCTTGCGGCGCGTCACTTCCACTCCGCAGCGGTCGCAGATAATGCCTTTGAACTTCACCTTCTTATACTTGCCACAGTGACACTCCCAGTCCTTGGTGGGCCCGAAGATGCGCTCACAGAACAGCCCATCCCGCTCGGGCTTATAGGTCCGGTAGTTGATGGTCTCTGGCTTTTTTACCTCGCCATGAGACCATGACAGAATCTGCTCCGGCGACGCTAAGCCGATACTAATAGCGTTGAAATCAGTAGTAGTCTCAGCCAACTGTTTCACCTTTACCTGTCTGCCAATATTAGCAACGTACTGCTAACGGTACTGGTGACGGTTTATCTGAACCGGTCACCATCGCTGCTGAGGTCAATGACCTGCTCATTCTCCCCCTCCACCTGCACATCCAAGCCCAAACTTTGCATTTCGCGAACTAATATCTTAAAGGATTCGGGAATTCCGGCTTCCTTGATATTCTCGTCCTTGACGATGGCCTCATAGGTCTGCACCCGGCCCTGAACATCGTCAGACTTAATGGTCAGCATCTCTTGGAGCAAATAGGCCGCTCCGTAGGCCTCCAGCGCCCATACCTCCATCTCCCCGAAGCGCTGTCCACCCATTTGCGCCTTGCCTCCCAGTGGCTGTTGGGTGATAAGTGAGTAGGGCCCGGTAGATCGGGAGTGGATCTTGTCTTCGGCGAGATGATGCAGCTTGAGCATGTACATGTAGCCTACGGTCACCGGCTGGTTGAAAGGCTCCCCAGTGCGCCCGTCGTACAATACCGCTCGCCCGGTATCAGGCTCAAATGCCGCCGCCCGCTGCGCATTATCTGCCGCTTGTTCAGCCAGCAACTGGCCTAACTGCTGCCCCGAGGCCTTTTGCCACTTGGAGGGCGAAATTGCCAACCATTCGGCTATCGGCTCTAATTGTTCCTTATCGTATTGGGTGAACTGACCTGCTATCTCTGCTTTCAATTCTTCCAGAGTGGAGCCTTCCCAATCAGTGACATTAATCATGCTGTCAAAGCGGTTCAGCTCGTGGTGGGCATAGGCCTGAAGACTTTGACAGTGAAGCTGCTCCTGCACCGAGCCCAGGCCCTTTTTGATGTCGTCAGACGAATATCCCTCAAACACCGGACAGATGAAGTCGCGGCCCAAGTGCCGGGCCACCAAGCCCAGGTGTGTCTCCAGCACCTGTCCGATGTTCATTCGTGATGGCACACTAAGCGGATTAAGGCAAATGTCTATGGGAGTGCCATCAGCGAGATAGGGCATATCCTCAACCGGCAGAATTTTGGCAATAACACCTTTATTACCGTGGCGACCGGTTAACTTATCCCCCACCGCAATCTTTCGCCGTTGCGCCATAAAGACGCGCACCATCTGATTGACGCCTGGCTTCAGCTCATCGGCGGGCAGTTTCTCCAGGTTACCACCACAGCGCGGGCACTCAAGATACTCTAATGCCTTGCCGTGGGCAAACTCGGCCTCACATCGCTTGCATTGATATCTAAACCGCGAGAATACTCTGGTATCAATAACGATGCCCTTCTGCCCGTAGGGGACCCGCAATGAGACATCCCGCATCTCCTCGGCTTTCTTGCCGAAGATGGCGATAACCAGTTTTTCTTCGGCTGTCAATTCTGATTGGCCCTTAGGAGCAACCTTTCCTACCAGGATGTCTTCGGGACCAACCTCGGCTCCCACGCGCACCACGCCGTTCTCATTTAGATCCTTAAGGGCATCCTCGCCCACATTAGGGATATCGCGGGTGATCTCTTCCGGCCCTAACTTGGTATCCCGCGCTTCACATTCGTACTTTTCGATATGTATAGAAGTGAGTATATCCTCTCGCACTAACCGTTCACTTATGAGGATAGCGTCTTCATAATTGTAGCCCTCCCATGGCATAAAAGCGGCCAGTAGATTCTTACCCAGGGCTAACTCTCCCCGGTGGGTAGCTCCGCCGTCAACCAACACAGCTCCTTGCTCGAACGTATCCCCGGGTTTTACCAGTACTTTCTGATTGATACATGTACCCATGTTGGTGCGCTTGAACTTCTGCAGCCAGTATTGTTTCTCATCGCCGTCTGCATACTTGACCTTAAGATAGGTAGCATCGGCCTGGACCACTTCGCCATCCTGTTCAGCAATGACCATCGCCCCTGAGTCCCGCGCCGCCGGCTTTTCCATACCTGTTTTTATATAGGGTTGCTCGGTAGTCAGCAGAGGTACCGCCTGGCGTTGCATATTAGAACCAGCCAGGGCCCGAACAGCATCATCATTTTCCAAGAAGGGAATCAGAGATGTAGCAATGGAAAACACCTGCCGTGCCGATACGTCACAGAAGTCCACCTCAGCCGGGCTAACCTGAGGGAAGGTCCCCCCCCGGCGCACGGTAATACGCTCATTGATGAACCGCCCCTGATCGTCTACCGGTTCGGCACTAGTGGCGATATTATACTCTTCCTCTTCGCCAGCGGTTAAATAGTGCACCTGGTCAGTTACCCGGCCATCCTTAACCTTGTAATACGGGGTCTGGATGAAACCAAACTCATCCAGCCTGGCATATAGGGCCAGGTATCCGATTAACCCGACATTAGGCCCCTCGGGGGTCTGTATCGGGCATATGCGCCCGTAGTGGGAATAGTGAACATCGCGGACCTCCAGCTTGGCGCTTTGCTTTGACAGTCCCCCCGGTCCCAGTGCCGACAGGCGCCGCTTGTGGGCCAGTTCGGCCAGGGGATTAATCTGGTCCATAAACTGGGATAACTGCCCGCTGCCGAAGAAACTGTTAATAGCGGCGGTCACTGGTTTAATAGTGATAATCGCTGCCGGTACCATCTCCTCGGGGTCCAAACTGGTCATGCGCTCCCGCGCCACCTGCTCCATCCGGTAAAACCCGGTTTGCAGTTGCGATTGTAACAGCTCGCCGACCGCCCGGACGCGTTTGTTCTGGAGGTGATCAATGTCGTCAATGGTGCCCTCACCATCAAACAGATCAAGCAGGTACTGGATAATGCCCAGGATGTCAGCGCGGGTCAGTTGCCTGATTTCAGGCGCTACCTCCAGCCCCAACTTCTGATTCATCTTATAGCGGCCTACTTTGCTCAGATCGTAACGCTTGGGGTCGAAAAAGTAGGCAGTGAGTAATCCTGACGCACTGTCTTCTGTGGGTGGGTCGCCGGGGCGAATCTTGCGGTATACCTCCAGTAACGCTTCCCGGGCGCTGTGAGAGTTGTCTTCGCCAAGTGTAGCATGTATCTGGTAAGGAACTGCCAATACTCGTAATCGCTGGCGACCCATCTCTTTGGCCGCCTTAACGGCCTTTTCGTCTATATATCCATAAGGCTCTACCAACGGAGTGCCCTCTGGCCCCGATATTGAATCCAGGGCATAATAGACATCATATGTTTCTACTTGTGGCATCGCCTCATCCTCGTGACGCGAGAAACTGTTAAGCAGTTCCTTAACATCCAATTGACGGTGTTCCCCGAAATACTCCAGGATCTCGCCATCGGTGCTCGTCCGCGGTACCTTGGGCCCCACGTCGTCTTCGAACCAGTCCATAGCCCGCAGCAAGGTAGTGACGGGGAATCGGCGGGTCTGCCCAATCTTGACACTTATGGCTCCGTTAGCGGCCGTGGTCATGTCCACCCATACCCCTTGGTTAGGTATGATCTGCGCCGCATACAATACCCGACCCGCTGAGTCAATAGTGTCCTTAAAATACACGCCCGGCGACCGGCTGAGCTGGCTGATAACTACCCGCTCGGCCCCGTTAACCACAAAGGTCCCTTGCGGGGTCATCTGGGCCAGCTCCCCCATGTAGATTTCGCTCTCTTTTATTTCTCCGGTTTCCTTATTTATCAACCGTACTGTAGCGTAAAACGGAGCCTCATAGGTCAGATCGGCCTCCTGGCATTCCCGGGGAGTATTCTGGGACGTGCCAATGCGGTAATCAATAAACTCTAATGCCAAGTTGCCCGTGTAGTCCTCTATGGGGCTGAAATTGTCGAATAGCTCCTGCAATCCCTCTTCCAGAAACCAGTTATAAGAGTCGGTCTGTACTTCAATGAGGTTAGGAAGAAGTAACTTGTCATCAATAATTGAGGGTAAATCGTCCATACGGGCGTGCGGCGTGGCCATGGGGAACGTTTTCCTCCTATGCAGTGCCAATAACGCAAAAAGCATAGCCATAATACCCCTCCTGCCAGGACACTTAATATTCGCTATCGCCCTGTCTTAGGGGGGTATTTACGGTTGCCTGATTACATACTTGAAGTCAGTCTTCGCATCTACCTTGGGGGTATTATGATCAGCTGACATTAACATTATACACGATTACCTATAATTTGTCAACCCCTCATTGCGTTTGACTAAACTATTGTCTATTCTTTTCCTTAAATCCATTAGCCGAAGAGTTCCATCAATTGCATTTAACCGCTTGTATCCACCTCATCCCACTTAATACTTCCCATGACTGGGCAATGGTGTTACTGCATTTGCTTTCTGGGGATTCCCACCAAGCCATTGTGGCGGCAGCCGGATAACCTGTTAAGGCCGGCCTTACTCACTGGGGGATAACGTGGTAGTAGTCAGGACCACACTGAGGTGGGGGATTGCCCTGGTAGTACCACTTGGCGTGGCCATCAAAAAATGAGACATTGGCCCCATCCTGGTGCCGATGGTCGGTCAATACGGCCATTCCCACCTGATGTCCATCGAAGAAAACCGTCGTATCGGCAGGATGAGGAATCTGCTCTAATCGTATTACTTCACCGGTTGGCCGACCAGGCACCATATAGGCGAAGGCGGCCTTATTCCATCCATAGCTGTAGCGGCGCAGACCGGGGAAACAGGAGAAATCAACTGCTCCTTGCTGATCACTGGGGCAATAGGTGATTTGCTGATCACCCACGTACGGCTCAATCAGCTCCATTGTACTCCACCACCGGCTGCCATCCGGCTCCAGATATATGGCCGGGGGCAGGACTCCTTCGTTATCGTCAATATACATCAATGTGGCCAGGGCCAGTTCTCTGACATTGGATAGGCAGCTGATCTGCTGGCTTTTTGCTCGGGCCCGGGCAAAGACAGGAAACAGGATAGCTGCCAGGATGGCGATGATAGCGATGACCACCAGTAGTTCGATAAGCGTAAAGCCCCGTTGTCTACTAACCATCGTGTTCCCCTCCTTGCTCTACGGTACAGTCAAGGAAACTTATACACATTGTAGCACAATAGGGGGAGGGGCGTCAAAAAGGGTCTTGCCGAATGGTTCATCTGCTTGCAACAGCGGCACCTTTGTCCCAGGTGTCCCTGGGGTCGGGACGCCCTCCTACGGGGCTTATCCGCTTCTTTGGGGAAACAGGCCCAAGTAGCTGACCGCTCCGCCTATCGCGCGGGAATCGGTCAGCGTCAGGTCCACCCGCCACGACTGGCTGGGAGCCGTGCGCAGCCCGTAGTTGAACCAGTCGGTGTCGTATTC
>JALGTV010000273.1 GCA_029821215.1 Candidatus Zipacnadia bacterium
TGACGAGTTAGCCGACGAAATACAACAGGCCTTTGCCGACGGCATTGATGGGGTGCAAGTCTTGTTTAAGGAATCGGTCGCCCACCGGGCGGCATTAGTACTGCGCGGCGAAGGCCTGGATCACCGCATCACCGATGTAGATCCCCACGGGCCGGAGGCCCAGATTCACCATTGCCAGCCGCTGCCCGAAGTTGCTGACGACCCGGCTGCTCAGCGAACTGCCCAGATCGTCAACCAGTTTGTGCAGCAAGCCCACCAAGTATTGGAAGCCAGCCAAGTAAACGCCGACCGACTGGCTCAAAATAAACGGCCCCCCATCTGAAGAGTTTTGCCGACCAGTACAGCATGAATGGAGTGATGATAGTAGAAGTGGATTTGGTGCGCGGGTTAGGCATCTATCTGGGTATGGATGTCATTGATGTGGCGGGGGCCACCGGGGGTATGGATACTGATGAGATGGCTATTGCTCAGGCAGTTTGTCAAGCAGTGGAGGAACATGACTTTGTCCTATGCAATATCAAGGCCCCTGATATTGGCGGACACGATGGCGATGTAGAGCAAAAGATGGCGGCCATTGCCAAAGTGGACCGCGCCATAGGCTACTTGTTGGAGAATCTGGACTGGTCTCAGACGGTAATGATGCTGGGCGCCGATCATTGCACGCCTATCAGTGTCCAAAACCACAGCGGGGATGCCGTCCCCATTAGTTTCTACGGATATGGTGTCCGGCCTGACGATGTTATGGTTATTATTGGCAATTACGCTATCAAGTGCGCCGCCGGCGACGGCTGAAGGCCAGCGCTTGTCGGGGAGGGCCGCCACCTCTGAGGAGCTGCGGATTAGAATTGAAAATCGGCCCCGCGGCGCCATTATGGTTAGCCGGGATAAAGGTGCCAGTTGGCACCGGATTGGCCAGGTAGTTCAGGCGGCTACCACTGTAAATCGGCACGGGTACAACGCCAGTCGCTGGGTGCCAGATAGTACCGTGGCCGCTACGGCAGTCAATGCAATTCATATCAAGGTTACCACGGACAGCACCAGTGGCCGGGGCGTGATTTTTAGCATTGTGCCGGCTGACAAGAAGATGGGAGCAGCCACCAATCTCCCGGCTGCAACGATGGTAACGAATTTGTCCGGAGGACGCGGTATTTTTGGGGGATTAGGCCCATGTGTAAGCTCGCCAGTCTATCAGGTGTTGGCGAAGGCAACATTAGCGCCATTAGCGCCGGACTACCAGCCTGCCATCGGGGACATATTGGTAATAATTCGCCGCCGGCCTGCTCCCTGTCCCCGATATATAGACTTTGAGAACAAGTTTGGCGGTCTGATTACCGTAACTTATGATGACGGTGAGCGCAAAGTCATCGGCCAGGTGCTGCGACCGGTGGTAGGTGTGGGACGATTTGAGGGGACGGTCTACGCGGCCCCCGGACGGTTGCGAGCCAATCATGCGGCGGCCATTGACATATCTACCTCGCCCCTGGGTTTAATAGGCGGGTTCCAAATCATACCTCGTCAGCATGCCAATGACCCGGAAGTCTGGTATATCCGGTCCAATACCCAATGGATGGTGGTGGGGCCACTGGATGGCCGGGAGCCGTCCTGGGAGGGAATTGCGCCCTTGTTTTCCAGTTGTCTGTATCCCAGCTACCGGTCTGATGACATAACTGGTCATCACCAGGACTGGTTTGCCCGGGTGATGTCGCGTTGTCAGGTGCTGGTCAAGACCAGTGGTGAATCCTGGGAACTATTGCCCCGCATCGCCTTTGACCCCGAGGCGGCCGCTGACAGTCCCCGACCTGCCGAAGGCCAGCTATGGCGGATCAAAGCCAGTACCAATCCGTATGTGCCACTGCCATCGGTCGCCCACACGGCGTTACAGGATGTCACTCATATTCGCATTGTCCTGCCGCGCCAGGTTTTCTGGCCCGCCCAGTGGGAAGAAGACTCCCAACATGAATAATCAGCGCCGCGTAATACAACATACTCTACAGACAGGCCAACCGCAGTTGGTGGTCAGTCTGCCTCGCAATGATCCCCAGTTGGCGGAAGCTGCCATAGCGGGCGGGGCCCAGTGCCTGAAGGTACACATCAATGTTGACCACCACGCCAGCGGCACTCATTTCGGAACTCTAACCGAGGAAGGCCCGGCGCTGGAGCGGATAGTCACTCTGGGGACACCGGTGGGGATTGTACCTGGAGCTGGTCAGGCTATGGCCAGCCCATCAGATATGCAATGTCTGGACGAGATGGGTATTGACTTCTACGACGCCTATCTCCACTATATGCCGCAATGGATGCTCCAGCTTGATTGCTACATGTCTACCATGATTGCTCTGAGCTACGTGCAGAAGGACACCGGTTTTTCCCTGGGCGTGGCTGAGCACTATGGTGATATGATAGAAGCTTCTGTTATCCAGCCTGATGGCTATGGTCAGCCACTGACTGACGCCGACCTGCACCTATACGAGCAGATAGTCGCCCGCTACCCTCAGTTGCCGGTGGTAGTACCGACGCAGCGATACATAACGCCACAACAACTACCGCAATTGTTAGCAATAGGAGTGCGGGGGATCATAATCGGGGCGGTTGTCACCGGTGACCAGCCGACCACTATTGAGCATACTACCCGCAGCTTCCGGGAGGCGCTGGATGCCGTGGTACCCGATGATGAGCCGAGCAAAAGGAGGCCGAGCAAGTGCCGCTGAGACACCGTGTTCATCGAGTAGTCTATGTGCCCCTGGACGACCGACCGGTTAACCTGCGGATGCC
>JALGTV010000274.1 GCA_029821215.1 Candidatus Zipacnadia bacterium
GGAGCCAGCCCCAGTTCCCCCAGCAAGTTCAACGAGTAGGCCCACATGATTAGTTGTGGGTCATCGCTTTGTTGCATGCTGGTAAGGCTAACCCGCAGTGCCTCAAATATGGACCGGTTAGGCAGACCTGGCTCGGTGGCGCTGGCGGTAATTTCAGCGATGTAACAGGCATAGCCATAGCGCCGCACCTGCCGGCGCAACTCATAAAACGAATCAATTACTTCACCTTGGGTGAGGTAATCAATATCGCGGCCGGTAGCAAAAAAGAGCTTGGATAAGGTGAGCAACTCAACCAGCGGGGCGAGTTTACTGCCGGGTTTACCTATCCCTTTGGCTATTGCTTCCACCTTGCCGTGCTCGCGGGTGTAGAAAACGACCAATCGCTCCGAACCACGGAACTTTTTGACACTCAGGGTGATGCCTGTAGCCTGGTAGTTTCGCATACTGACTTCAGTGCCGCTAAATCCAGAATACCATATTGCCGGTCGCGCCGGTGAGTTGGTCAATCAGCAGCCACACTCCATTGGCGGTGAACTGGCCGCAGATGAAGCCCAAAAACACCGGTCGCATAAGCTGATAGCCCTTCATTCCCCCATAACGGAGGATTACACCCTTAACCAGCCAGGTAACAAAGCAGGTGAACCACATGGCATCCATAATCCAGACACTACCAATGGAGTAGCCTATGGGATGGAATGGCCAGCGGGGGAAGCGGAAGCGCATGGCGGTCAGAAACACATATATCACGGCCCCCAGTGCGGTAAGAGCGATGCCAGAATAGCTGGGGCCGGGCTGCCTGATTATCCAGTCCTTGACCCAATTATACGCCGACATGGGTACGCCGTTGAAAAACCAGCTATTCAATGTCACGCCACCCTGATCATATGCCCGGGTCAATGTCAGCCACATTGAAGTAGCCAGAGCAACCAAGATGGCAATAATAAAACCCCCGAATAAGCGATGCTGTTTATGTTCAATAACCTGAGCCATTTTGAGGCTGTTGGCGGCCGAAGCCATCACATAAGTGCGAATATCACTGGTCCAGACGTAGGTTAATCCTAAGGCCACCAACCCCTTATTGCCCACCGGCCCAGCCCCGAGCCATCCGGCCACAATGCTGGGAGCAATTGACGGCGCAACACCCTCGGCCATACCGCTTTCTACCACGATGCGGGTCAGGCCAATATAGAACACAAAGGCCATAATCACAAATAATGGCGCAACCAGCACCGGAATACCAGTAGCCACCAACCACCAGCCTATGCCCACCAACCCCGCCACCATTGCCCAAAAGGCGATCCGATAAGAAATAATTTCGCCAGAGTCGTATTCGGGGTCGCCCCGGTTAGTAGCTCTTTCCCAAATACGGCTGAGGTGATGGCGAGATATCCACAAGTTCGAACCCACCAGAGCCAGAAATGCCCCCGCACCCAGATAGTGAAACGTGGGCCGCTGGGCACCAAATACCCCCATACTCTCCGAGCTACTTACCCCCAGGAAGTCCATGATAGCCCTGACAATCTGGGTCAGAAGGTTAAAAAACCAGAGGCTGAAGGTTGTCTCCAGACTGACTAAATAGAAAAAGCCCACCATCGGGAAGCTGAGCCTGAACTCCAGCGACCATATATTTTCAATTACGGTTACGCGGGTGGTCGGGTCCATATTGGGCATTTGCGGGAAGTAAAAACTCAGGCCCTTCAGGGACGCCAGAACAAAGGCGATACCAAATCCTATCCAAAAGGTTCTCTGGGATAGAATGGTGGGCCGACCGCCGCTATCGGCACCCGCCAAGGCCAGCGGCAGGTAAGTAAGCGGATAGGCCAACCGTTCATTATCTACCCACTGTTTGCGCAGCAGGACCATCATACAAATCATAACGACATGCAGACACAGTAGGAAGGGAACCCAGGCGCTCAGGCCGGCCAACCATGCCCCCCATGGAACGTGAGCGCCGGCGGGCAGACCCTCATAGAGATGCTGGATGACCGGAGCACCCTGCGCTGTTCCTCCCGGAGTTAGCCACGGCTGGATATGAGGCAGAATCAGTTCTGTCCATTTGTTTTCCGGGCTGGCGTAGTAGTGAGCCCCGGTCATCATGGGAATGTGCTGTAGATGGTAACAATCTCGGCAGTAGTCAGCGCTAATTGCTTGCGGAAGCGCAGCAACAACAGAGTAGGTCCAGCTACCAGTAAAAATAGCAAAACTACTGCAGCCGGAGTACTGAAGTCCAGCGCCATGTATGAGCCACGTAACACATGAGTACCCCACGGTACCCCTAATCCAATGACGGCCGCACCCATTGCTCCGAGCAATAGGGCACGACCGGTAACCGTCCCAGCCGGCCGGGCAGGCCCTTCCAGCGATTTTGATCTGTTAGCTACTTCGTCGTGTGTGCTCGTGCTCACTGTTGTTACCTCCTTGACTTAGGCTACGGCTGCTGTGTCAGGTGCCACCTGCCGCGCAAGTGTCGGCTTCAATG
>JALGTV010000025.1 GCA_029821215.1 Candidatus Zipacnadia bacterium
CAACGGCACCTCCATTACCACAATACCGTCATAACACAATTGGAGTAGCACACCAAGCAGCAATGTACCCTCAGAGGACGTTACGTCAAGCTGCACGTCCAGGCTTTCGCCAGCTTGGACTACGCCCGGGCATTGCCATTGGTTTACAGTGATAGCAGCCGCTCTGGGGGTATGAACCTGCAGATGATCAAAATACAGCTCGTAGCTTTGGCCCAGCTCCAGACCCGTTAGTCGGAACTCCAGTCGCCGAACCGGCAGGTCTAATTGCTGGTTCCGGTCAAGACTATCAGCCGCCAGGGAAAAGTCATGCCGATAAAAGGCGACTTGACGCCAGTTGCGTTCGTCACCCAGAAATACAGGTGGACTCTCATACACCGAACCATCAAGCTCAACCAGCCGCAGCGTCAGGTCTATCTGATAACCATACGGATTCTTTACCCAGCAGGAGATGGCTTCAGCGAGATGACGAATACCGAAGACAGTGGCAAATTGGGCAGTAGTCAGCCGGGGGATGAATCGCCAGCGGAGGCTCTGGCCTTCTACACGAGCGCCGGCAGTAACTTCTAACCGATATCGCTGGTAGTGCTGCCGAAGAGTCTGGGGGTACGACCCACTGCAGAAGTCCTGGCTGCACTCGCAGTCGCACAGCAGCGAAGCAGCAAGTTCATCGGGGAAGTCTACGGCACGGTCTGCGGGCGTTACGGCCAGTACTGCGCGGCCCACTATCACAGCTATGAAAAGAATACCGACTGACAACCAACATGATTTACGCATCATTGTAGCATCGCTTGAGGGTAGGCGAAATCGTTATGCTCAAACTAATTCTTCCGATTGCCGTTTGGAGGGACCGGCTGAACGCAGTGAATCCGGCCCGTCTCATCAGGCCACTCGCCCCAGACTTGCAACTACTATCCCCCGCGGCCGTCCCACCAGTAGGTCTGGTAGTCCTCTAATGCTTCACAAAGGGCATCAACGTTCTGGGCAGGAGTGGGCGGATAGATGCCAACAATCATCTCCAAGCCGCCTTGAGGCGAACCCAGCTTTCGCACCTCTTCTTCGATCAGGTCACGAATCTCCTGGCGGGTGCCGTAGGGTACGATCTTCTGCCGGTCAATGTCCAGACAGATGCACATTCGCCCTTTTATCTCAGCGGCCAGATTATCAATTCCATTGCACAGATCCTGGGGGTTTATGATGTCAATACCGCACTCAACAAACTCGTCCATCAAATCCATAATGTAACCGTCACTATGCAGATAGACAAGGGCATCGGCCTGGCAGCAGGGGTGCATAAGCTTCTTATAGCTGGGGGTAATCCAGGCGTGAAAGTCAGCCGGGCTGATGATAGAGGCAGTCTGCGTACCCAGGTCCTCGCCAAACATTACCACATCAACCTGCATCTGCAACCACTGCTGGACAATCTGGTAGTTGTGCTCAACTACCATATCAATTAAATGCTGTAGGCGAGGGTCCTGGGTAGCGATGTCAATCATCAGATTCTCAAAGCCGCGCAGGTAGCACAAGCGCATGAATAAAAACCCATGAGCCAGAGAGCCGGTAGTCAATTCGCCGCGTTCCCGAGCCGCATTGATACCCTGGCGAATCTCTGGCCAATAGGCCGGCCCCCGATCAGCCTCAAGCAGTGGATCAGGAGGCTGATAGTCGGCCAGTGCCTCCCAATCAGCCAGAGGATTCTCCACGACGACTCCTTCTATCCCATCAATAGCACTCTCCCATACACAGCCCCAGCTATCGGTAAATCGCTCGCCCGCCCGATGGGCCGGGGTGAACTGGTAGTTGTCATAATTTCGCCAGCCAGGCTGGAAATCGGGAAATAGCTTCGGATGGCGAACGACCACCTCCTCCAAATCCTCGCGGAGCTGGTCCCAGGTGGCATCGGAAATAACTACGGTGACCGGCATCCACTCCGGTCCGGTCATGGTCGCATTGCGGAGGTAATTTTCACGCTGGGAAAGCGACATTGTGCGTAGCCTCGAGTAATTTGACTGAAAAGGTAACCGTCAGCCGGTGGAGCCGAAACCATTAGGCCCACGGGTGGTTTCGTCCACCTGAGCCACCGGCTGCCATTCAGCGCGGATTACCGGAGCGATGATGAGCTGGGCGATGCGGTCGCCCCGGTTGATAGTGAACGGCTCTGTGCCTAAGTTGATTAGAATTACCTTGACCGTCCCTCGGTAATCAGCGTCAATAGTGCCGGGAGAATTAAGGACCGTAACGCCGTGCTTCACAGCCAACCCGCTGCGGGGCCGGACCTGAGCTTCATATCCGCCCGGCAGGGCAATTCTGATTCCGGTACTGATAAGCTGGCGCTGGCCGGGCCGGAGAGTGATTGACTCGCTGATAGCGGCGCGCAGGTCCATACCGGCCGAGTGGGAAGTCTGATACTCGGGAAGCGGCAAGCTTTCTCCCTCAGGCATCACCTGCACCGGTATCACCACAGGCAGAGCGCTCTTGTCCTCGGTTGTAACTTCTGACTGCTCCGCAGGGTCCATCAGAGAGCATTATAGCACAGGTTAGTTGTGCCAGCAATGGCGCGGTCTTACTGCAGAGTATTAGGGCATACGGATAAGCGAGGGCGCGGTCTGGTGCCAAAATCGTACCGTCAACACGGCTATTGGCTTCCAGAAGTGTGCGGCTGCACAGCAGGGGTGACCATTGGGGTTCTCAGTAGCGATTATGTTACTGTGGAGGTCGGGGGAGCTTGCATCTACCCCTGGCTTACTATAGTTATGTACTACCCATTAAAAAGCCCACTGCTCGAAGCCCAGGGGGGAGAGGCTTCGAGCAGCGGGTTGCAAAACTTAGTGATTGGCCAGGCGATACCGGTTATTCCGCATCCCGGCGTCGGCGCCAGGCGCCGAGCCCCAGCAATCCTAATCCAAACAGAGCAACCGTGGCCGGTTCGGGTGTAAAGCCCGGCTGGTCCACGTCGTCGGGACAAAAATCATCGTCACCAACACCGCCGTTGTCCAGGTAGCCACCCCACGCAAACTTGCTGGGGTAGCCAATGTCGTCAGCGTGTACTGCCCATTCAATAAAGTTAGTACCGGCATCCACCGCCACATAAGTAGGACTGGTTACCTGGCTCCAGCCACTACCCGTCCAATAGTGAAGTGATGCACTGGGATTGGTGCGATCTAGGTCCCAGTGGATGTAGTATTCCATCCCTGGCTCCTGGTTGACCATCCCACCTGTGGTTGAATCAGCATCAACATTGATGATGACCCGCCCGAAGTTGTCCTGGGTATCGGAAGCCAGGCTGTCATAGGTATAAAATGCAAAACTGCAATGCTCCTGGCTATCGTCCCACTCGTAGTAGTTCCAATCAACATCGTAATCATCAGCAATGCCGGTCTCATTAGGGTCGTCATTGCTGGTGTCCGGATACTTCCAGTCGGTGTCATCACCGTCAATGGTGATGACGTCGGCAGAAGCAGTAACTGCAAAAAGCATAATGCACACAATCAGACTAATGACCAGTCGCATACTCATCATGTACCTCCTCTTGGAGAGCACTGTGTGTTTTCTCCTCTTGACTAACCTTGGCCATATCAGCTCTGTCTATGGCAACTAACCCCAGTTTCCCTGGTTATGGCTAATAGTATACCTATCACAGAGGCCCACAAGGGGGTGAGATGTCTTCAATAGAGGATTTCGTGTTTGAATAGAGGAAGCAGAGGCGGCAAATTGAGGTGAGAACCGGTCTATCCTCAACGAAAACCACAGTGTGCACTACCGGTCACCGGGCGGAAGGTATGTATCAGGGTAGAGCGTGAGGGGCATCTCCCCATCCATCGCGGTTTCTGTGGGCGTCTGGGGATTGTCCCACTCATCCCCGGCTCGCGGCGGGCCTGCCTACTATTGGCACTGAATTCGCGACGGCAACTGGGCAGTGGAGAGCCAGAATGTCTCGATGGCTCGGACGATGTTAAGGAACTTATCCGGGTCCGTTGGTTTGGTTATGAAGCAGTTGCCCTGAAGATCATAGACAGCGAGGATATCCTGTTCAGCTTCGGAGGTCGTTAAAGTAATCACCGGAATCCGTTTCAGTTGGCTATCGGCTTTGATTGCTGCCAGCACCTGGCGGCCATCCTTTTTAGGTAGGCCCAAGTCAAGAAGAATGATATCAGGAAGTGCCGCATCTACATACCGGCCCCTCCGGCCCAGCAAGGCCAGTGCTTCTTCCCCGTCGCTGGCCACAGTAACGTTGCTGGTCACCTGGCCCTCCCCCAGAGCCGCTACAATCAGTCTGGCATCCACCGGGTTGTCTTCAACTAACAATATTTCTGCTGGCCGGCGCAGCATTTCTCGCCCTCCGCTCTGGGATCATTTGTCCTGGTACGAGAAGCAAATAGATGACGATGGGGCCGGTATCGCCGGCCCCACTTCCTGGCAATGTGACTTATAGCGCGGAACTATTTTGCATATCATGAGTACGGCACGCGCGGGATTAGTTGTCAGTATTATAACCCAATGCCCGATGGCAACCATAGAGCGTGTCTCCAATAGTGAGATTGCTGGTCCCAATGGTGGAAGCCAGTAATTAAGAGGCAATAGCGAGCTGCCTATCTTACCGGCGCTGGAGCGATACCGCGCGGCGCTTGTGAGTCGCCCAACCAGTATTATTCTCGGGATGGCAGCTTCACGGTAGACAGCCAGAACTCTTCTATGGACTGAACCAAGGCGGTAAACTGGTCCGGGTCGGTAGGCTTGGTGAGGTAGCAGTTGGCGTGGAGGTCGTAGGCCTGGAGGATGTCTCCGGCAGCATCTGAAGTAGTAAGGATAACCACAGGAATGCGTCGTAGTCGGCGGTCAGCCTTGATTTCCGCTAAAACTTGTTGGCCATTCTTCTTAGGCAGTCCCAAATCAAGCAGGATGATGTCGGGGCTTACGGCATCGGCATACTGGCCCACGCGGCGCAGAATAGCCAGGGCTTGCTCGCCGTCCTCAACGACGGTAATATTGGGGGGCACCTTTCCGCCATCCAGAGCTTCTACAATCAATCTGACATCCAGTAGATTATCTTCCACCAGCAATATCTCTACTGGCCTATCCGCCGTCTGTGGGGTCACAATGGCTTCCTTCTCCATGAAAGGTTACCGCTTGCCTGGGACAAGCACAACTCTGATATTGCTTGGCCACCAGCAGTCCTTATACTGTATTGAGACTGTTGCAAAAGGTAATCACGGACTGCTTGTATGAGTAGAATGTGTAGAATTAGCCGGCTAAGCCTATACGCATATCGGGGCAGGGATGCTCCTCCTATAGGTTTTGCAACAGTCTCTGTCTACAAACTGCCAAGCACGGGTAGATTACATGCCCAGCGATTCAAGTAGTGCTTTTGAACGCCCCCGCGAGACGGTAATGGTGGTGATGATATTACCTTTGTTGTCCTGGAGGATGGCGTCGTAGGACCCATCGCCATTGGGGATAAGATGTTCCACAAACCGCAGATTGATTATCTCGCCCCGATTGGCTCGCAGGAAGCCAGCCTCAGTGAGTCGTTCGGATAGCTTAGTTACGGTGAAATAGGTGGGGAAATCTTTGTCAGCGGTATGGAGTATCACCTGGCGACCCTCACGAGTCACATAGATAACGGTTTCAGGGTCAAGCAGACGGACTGTGCCTTCCTCATAGTCTTTGACTGGGAGCTTGTGAGACAGCGGACGCAACTCCTGCTGGAGAAGCTGCATAATACCCTGGCGCAGCAGCTCATAGTCCGGTCTCTTACCCGCAAGCTGCTGTTCAATACGCGCCAGGGTGGTGTTGACCCGTTCCTCAAACGCGTCCAGGTCATCGGTTTTGACCACATAGTCCACGACGGTCAGCTCAAACGCCTGTACCGCGTATTCATCGTGTCCGGTGATGAAGACAATTAGGGGTGGGGTCTCGGAATCAAGGGCAAGTTCAGCCACTTCCAATCCACTTAATTCCGGCATTTCAATGTCCAGAAAGGCAACATCCACCTCGTGCTGGTCCAGCAGTTCCAGACACTCAATGCCATTGGCAGCGACCCCGACCACGGTGACTTTGCCGCTGGCTTCTAATATATCTTTGAGGAGCCGCGCCGCTACCCGGTCATCTTCGGCGATTATTGCCTGAATAATTCTGGGTCATCTCCTTGGAATTAGTAGGCACACTGTCGGTAATGCCTCGGCTTCCCCGGCACGCAGCATAGTTAAATCCTCAATCGTTAGTCTGTTGCTTGATGGGAAGGGCAAAGTAGAAAGTAGCGCCTTCTCCCGGTGCTGACTCCACCCAGATCTCACCGCCATAGCGCTCTACTATCTTTTTGCAAATGGCCAATCCGGCGCCAGTGCCTGACCCACCCGCCTGCCTGTCCAGCCGCTGGAATAGGGTAAAGATGTGATCTTGATATTCGGGGTCAATCCCCATTCCGTTATCGGCAACCGCAAAAACCCAGTAGTCATCCTCCCGAGTGGCGCTAACGTGGACACGGAGAGGGGAATCAGCCCGAAACTTAATCGCATTACCAATCAGGTTCTGAAACAACTGGTTCATCTGGGCCGCATTGGCCGTCACCGTCGGCAATTCGTCCCGGGTTACCTGCGCGCCCGCCTCGTCAATAGTCGCGGCCAGACTCCGGCATACCTCGTCAACCACCAGTCCACAATCCACTCCTTCCAGGTCCTTGTCCGCTCGTCCCGCTCGCGAATAGGCCAGCAAATCGCTTATCAGCCGCTCCATACGCTTGGCCCCATCTACAGCCGAGGTAATAAGCTCGTCGGCATCCTCGTCAAGCTGATCCTGGTACTGCCGGGCCAGTAGCTGGGCAGCCGTCGCCACGATACGCAGGGGTTCTTTGAGGTCGTGGGAGGCAATGTAAGCAAACTCTTCCAGTTCCACATTAGAGCGGGCCAGCTCGGCTGTAGTCTCCCGTAGCCGTCTCTCGGCTTGTTGACGCTTTTTATCCATCTCAATCATCCGCAGAGCAAAGGCGATGTCACCGGCAACATCGCTGAACAACGCCTGTTCCTCGGCACTTGCCACCCCATCGGTCGTCGCCACCACCAACAATCCGTAGAATCGTCCCTCGTGTACCAGAGGAGTTACTATCCGAGTACTTGCTGGCGTGATGCTAACCAGCGGGCAATCACCGCAGGCAGCACCTACTTCTTCTATTACCTGGGTCTGCGGGTCCCGTAGTGCAGTTTGTAGGCAGTAGGGTAGCGGCTCCTGTTCGCAGGCCTCGCAAAAGGCGGCGAAGCTCTCTCCCACACCGGACTGATAGGCAGCCACCACACCGCCCTCCTCGTCGCGCAACATCATCCACGCCCAAAGGTAGTCCCTTGTTCTCAGAATGCACTCACAGGCGCCCCGCAGCAGGCCCTGGGGATCGGGCTGCTTGAGGATGAGTTGATGAATGCAACTGATGGCCCGCAGTAACGAGTTGAGGTGAGCCGAGCGCTGCTGGGCCTCCTTGCGCTCAGTGATATCTTTAATAACCGCGAAGCTCCCAGTAATTTCGCCCTCAGCATCATACAACGACATAGCCGTAGATAGCACCGGCAGTTGGCGTCCTGATTGGGCAGTATAATACAGCTCGTACTCAACCTGCCTGCCCTGGCTCAACAGCTCCGCTAACTGCGCCTGGAGTATGGCCTTATTGGCATCGTCACACAGTTCCACCAAGGGTTTTCCTACCAGCTCGTTGCGCGGGTATCCTAACATTGTACAGAAAGCATCATTCACATAAATAAGGGCGCCGCTGCGGTCAACGCTGATAAGCCCATCGCCCATGGTTTCCACCAACACTCGGTACCGCTGTTCACTCTCGCGCAAGGCCGCTTGGGCCTGTCGGTGCTGCCGGCGCACCTCAGCTTCGCGCAGCTCGCGCTGGATGGCGGGAACCAGGCGGGACAGATTATCTTTCATAATGTAGTCATGGGCACCAGCCTTCATGGCTGCTACTGCCGTCTCTTCTCCGATGACGCCCGAGACAATGATAAAGGGCAGGTCCAGAGCGCTCTCCTGGAGCAGCGATAGGGCTTCGGGGGCACTGAACTGGGGCAAAGCGTAATCACAAATAATAGCGTCCCAGTCCTGCTGCTGGAGGGCTGTGCTGAAGGCATCGGCGGTCTCAACCCGAACGAATGTCGGATCATAACCACCACCTTGCAGCTCCCGCACTGCCAGGATGGTATCGTCCTCAGAGTCCTCCACAATTAGCACACGCAGGGGCGTGCCCATCGGCGCTACACCTATTCGCTGGGGGGTGGCGGAGTGTTTAGCATTAGCCAATACAACCCCAACTGGCGTACAGCATCATTGAAATCATCAGACTCTACCGGCTTACGCACATAACTATTGGCACCCAGACTATAGCTGGCAATAAGGTCTTGTTCCTCACTTGAATTGGTGAGGACCACCACGGGAAGCAGCTTGGTTCGCTGGTCAGCTCGCATCCGCCGCAACACTTCCAGTCCATCTACTTTGGGCAGTTTAAGGTCCAGCAGCACAACCTGAGGCAGAGCTGCCGAGTCGCGATCAGTGTAGGGATGCGCACCGAACAGATAGTCTAAAGCTTCGGCCCCATCAGTAGCTATGACTATTTCATTGGTGATATGGTTTCGGCGCAGAGCCCGGACAGTCAATAATTTATCATCCGGATTATCCTCGACAAGCAATATAGGGTGCTCCACTACCTTATCGCCTCCTAACTGATTAAACCGCAAAGTAAAAGGTCGCTCCCTGGCCTACCTCTCCTTCGCCCCAGATCCGGCCACCGTGGCGATGAATGATACGCTGTACTGTCGCCAGACCAATGCCATTGCCCTCAAACTCAGCATCAGAGTGGAGCCGCTGGAAAGCGCCAAACAGTTTGTCGGCGTAAGCCATATCAAATCCAGTCCCATTGTCGCGGACAAAATACACCTGTTGCCCGTCGTGCTCCGCTTTCCCCACCTCTATAATACCACATGGCTGCTGAGAAGTGAACTTCCAGGCATTGCTCAGCAGGTTTTCCATAACTATCCTTAGCAGGCGCGGGTCACCAGCCGTCACCAAGCCGTCAGCAATTAAAAACTCGACCTGGCGCTGGGGCTCAGCTTCTTGAAGCTCAGCCGCCACTGCCCTGGCCAGAGTACTTAGGTCTACCTGTTCCCGCTGTATGTCCCCCCGGGTAATCCGGGATAGCTGGAGGAGATCATCAATAAGCTGATCCATACGCTGGCTGGCAGCCCGCACCCGGCGCAGATAATCTTGACCAGTGGCATCCAGTGCGTCCTCATATTCCTGTAGCAGTGCTTCACTGAAACCGTCCATAGCGCGCAGCGGCGCCCGCAGATCGTGAGACACCGAATAAGCAAAAGACTCCAGTTCCTTGTTAACGGCTTCCAGTTCCACCGTGCGCTCCTCCACCAATTGTTCAAGATGGTTTCTATGCCTGGCCAACTCCGCTTCCGTCCGCACATGCTCGACAATTCTTCCCACCTGCTCCGCGACGGTGTCCAGCAATTCACGTTCCTCTAACAGCAAAGACTCTACGTCTACTTCCGGCACCTGCTTCAGATAGCCCACCTCCACTATACCGATCTTATCTCCCTGGGCCAACACATCTGCACTCAACTTGGCGATAGGCTCCCCATAGTTGCTAGTTTGGTATACCTGGTCGGCAACAACCAGCCGCCCGCAGGTGATTTCCGGGTATTGCCAGGCGGGAGGAAGAAGCTCCACAATGCCCTGAAGTATCTGTTCCAAGGAAATGTCGGGGATCTCAATTAAACGCGAGATGCCATAGAGGCAGTCCAGTTCCTTAATGCGCTCATCAAGTTCTTCAGTCCGCCTTATCAATGCCTGCTGGACCCGCTTGCGGGTAGTAATGTCGCGAACGAAGGCAACAAAGAATTCGTCCTCGGGTAGTTTGACGAAGGTAATACTGATCCCCACCGCTACTCGGCTTCCGTCCCGGCGCCACAACGCTGTCTCAAACCGCCCACTACCAGTTTCCATCACCTGTTGCATCTGCTCTATGACCTGCTCAGGAGTTTGGATCGCATTCAGCTTAGTCGCGTTCATTCCCAGCAGTTCCTCGCGGGAGTAGCCGACGATACTGCAAAACGCCTCGTTACAGTCAGTAATGATCCCCTCAGGGCGCACAGTCAAAAAACCGTCCATGGAGGTGCGCAGAATGGTCTCGTTCCGTTCATAAGCCTGGCGCAGCGCCTCTTCGGCTCGCTTGCGCTGGCTGATGTCACGCATTACACACTGGAGGCTGACAACTTCCCCTTTTTCCATAAGAGGGAAACTGTTGATTTCAACCGGAATCTTCTCGCCGTTTTTGGTGATAAGCATAAACTCGAGACGGTAAGTTGCGCCGGTCTGACCCACTCTTTCCAGAGCCTCTTTAACTCTGGGCCGGTCTGGCTCAGCAATGAAGTCAACGACTGACTTGCCCAAACTTTCTTCGGGCTGGTAGCCAGCCAACCGGGTTATGGCCGAACTGACATACGACATAATCCCTTCGGGAGAGACCCGCACTACTACATCAGGCAGGTTCTCCGTCAGGGTGCGGTATTGTATCTCGGATTCTCTAAGGGCCTTTTGGATACGTTCGCGCTGGTGGCGTACGTCAATAGAGTGAAGAGCGAAGGCAATGTCGGCAGCTACGTCACTAAACAACAGTTGCTCTTCATCGTCGGTGGCCACCGCCACCGGTAGGGAGACGCTCAACACTCCATAAACTTGCCCGTTGTGCTCAAGCTGAGTAGTCAAACCGGCCGTGCCCTGGTATGTCCCCGCCACGGGGCAGTCTCCACACGCAGCTTCGGGGTTTTCAACTACCACCGGTCCGGGTTGATCAAGCGCCCGTTGCATGCAATAAACCAGTGTATCGCCGGCCAGGACTTCGCGCAGTGCAGCAAATCTGTTGTCCAATCCTGATGCAAACGCATCGGCAAACTGGCCTTGGCTATCCAGCAACACAATCCACGACGACTGATATCCTCTTGTCTCAATTAACGAATCACAGACAGCTTCAAGCAACCGGTCGCGATTTCGTTCTCTGGTGACCAGATGGTTGACGTTGCGAATGGCACGCAGTACGGCATTAAGGTGGCTTATGCGTTCCTGAGCTTGCTGACGCAGGGCTACCGCCCGTGATATGACGATGGCAAAGACCAGAAAACAGCTCAGCACCACCATCCGGATAAGCAGCCGGTCGGGTGGAATATCAGTAAAAAGCAACCTGGTGAATGTGCCCCGGCCTGAGACTTGGAGGTATACAAGCGTGTCAGCCACCCAAAAACATCCGGCCAGAAACAGCGAGAAGACGGCCACCTTCAGTTGGGTTTTTACCATTAATGGGCTACTGATTGGCATTTCCCGCTCACTTTGCCGTTAAACAGTTGTCCCACTCAGAATTATACACCTAACCCCAGCTCTTGTTCAAGGTGGAACCGACTGATAGGACCTGTTCTGGGCCGGCACGGTAATGTGTCTGACCCGCAGAAGCGCT
>JALGTV010000275.1 GCA_029821215.1 Candidatus Zipacnadia bacterium
CATAGATGTAGTTGTCCTGTCGCACATCCATGGCGACCACACCGGCGGCCTGGCAGCTTTCTTGGACCAGAATGCTCAAGTGACGGTATTCGCGCCCCAGTCATTCCCATCATCGTTCAAGCAAGCCGTAGCCGATACTGGTGCTGAGTATGTTGATGTGGGGGAGAGCACGCAGGTTTGTCCCCACGTTTTCTCCACCGGGCAGTTAGGTACGGCTATACACGAACAGGCACTAATACTGGAAACCGCCAACGGTTTGGTAGTCATTACTGGTTGTGCCCATCCGGGTGTAGTTAATATGGTTCGCCGGGCCAAAGAGGTACTGAATAAGGATATCTACTTAGTAGTGGGTGGCTTTCATATGAGCGGATTCTCTGCCAAGCAAGTAAACCAAGTCATCCGAGACTTCCAGCAGTTGGGTGTAGAGAAGCCCGCCCCCTGTCACTGTTCCGGTGACCAGACCCGGCGTCTGTTTGCCGAAGCCTATGGAGACGACTTCATCCAGGTCGGTGTCGGTAAGAAGTTGCAACTCGTACCTGCTCAATAACCTGCTACACATTATCTAAGGAGGCCAATAATATGAAAATTGCAGTAGCTGCTTCGGGTAATAATTTGGACGCGCCCGTGGATCCGCGATTCGCACGGTGTAACTACTTTGTCATTGTAGACACCGATACCATGGCATTTGAGGTCCTAGACAATAGCGCCGCGATGCAGGGCAGTGGGGCCGGCCCTGCTGCCGCCCAACTTATCGCTAATTCAGGAGCGGAGGCAGTCATTGCTGGCAATTATGGCCCCAATGCCTTCCAGGCCCTCTCTGCTGGTGGTCTGCAACTATATAGCGGGGCCACCGGCACTGTCCGCCAAGCAGTAGAAGCCTTCAAAACTGGCCAACTCCAGCCCGCCGGCGATGCCAACGTCCAGGCGCACTTTGGCATGGGCGGTGCGGGCATGGGAGCTGGTCAAGGAATAGGCGGTGGTATGGGGCGGGGCATGGGTGGAGGGCGAGGTATGGGTGGCGGCGGTATGGGTGCCAGTGGCGCTGGTTTTGCCGCTCAGAGCCAGCCGCCGCCCATCTCGCCGCAAATGGGTGGTATGCCGCCGCAGTGGGGCCCGCCAATGTGGGGTCCACAGGCTGAGCCCAGCCCCGAGCGCCAGATCCAAATGCTCCGGGCTGAGGCCCAGATGATCCAGGCCCAACTGGATTGGGTTAATGACCAGATAAAGCAATTGGAAGAAGGCCAGGAATAGTTATAAGAGACCTTGCCTGTAGAAGTTTAGAAATAGGTGTTAGGTAATGTCAGTTCGCGAGTTCCTTGACATAGAAATGAAGCTTTATGTTATAAAACTCCCGGTTTGGCGAAGGGATAGCTGAGAGGAAAAAGGTATATGGAGGCAATTTACTTTGCTCCCTTTATTTGCTTCTGTATTGCTTTTGTTTTCTCTATGCTGGGCATGGGGGGCTCGCAGCTCTACATCCCGATTCTTTTCTGGATAGGGATGGATTTCAAAGTGGAAGCAATCCCGTTGGGGCTGCTACTGAACGTAGTCAATACTTCGTCAGCAGCGGTCACCTATATCCGCAATCAACTGGTGAACTGGCGTGTTGGATTACCCTTTGCGGTAGCGATGTTGCTTCTACCACCCATTGGTGCCCTGGTCAATGTACGTATGGCTACCAAACCAATAATCGGGGCCTTTGCGCTGTTTACTGCAACGGCCGCGCTACTAATGCTCAGCGGCTGGAAGCCGCAGCGAGGAGGCTTGTCACGGACCGGACAAATAGCCGTGGGACTGGGTGGGGGAGGCGCGTTAGGCTTTTTGGTGGGATTAATTGGCCGAGGGGGAGGTTCCTTTGTAGTACCGTTACTATATATCTGTGGGCTGGAGGCAAAAGCAGCCGCGGCTACGTCGGCCTTTGTGGTCACAGGGTCAGCCACCTCGGGCTTTCTATCTCATCTACCGACGGCCGACTTACACTGGGGAGTGACCCTGGCGACAGCAGGGGCGGTCCTGCTTGCCAGTCAATTAGGTTCGCGTTTGATGGCTACAAAAATGAAGTCAAGGGGAGTTAGGATAGTGTTCGGCT
>JALGTV010000276.1 GCA_029821215.1 Candidatus Zipacnadia bacterium
TTGTTAGCCCTCGGCGAGTGCGAGTATATTATCCAGCAATGAACACGAGGTAACGTTATTTCAGCAATGAACAAACCACTGACCGATGCCGAGAAAATACGGCGGCTTCCCTGGAGCATTGCCCAAGATGCCAGCAATACTATCTTTGCAAGTTTGACTTTCTTTGGAACAGTATTTACGCTGTTCCTTGACGAGCTTGGTCTGCCTAAGACACAGATAGGTATCCTGCTGTCACTGCTTCCCTTCTGCGGCCTGTTGGCATTATTCATTGCTCCGTGGGGCGCGCGGGTGGGTTTCAAGCGCACTTTCCTGACCTTCTGGGGACTGCGCAAGGTAATGGGAGCCTGTCTGCTGCTGACCCCCTGGATGTTATCGCACCAGGGTTTGCCAGCGACATTCGTTTATGTCGGTGGGGTTGTCTTAGTGTTTGGCATCTGTCGGGCTATCGGCGAGACGGCCCAATACCCATGGTATCAGGAAATAGTACCGGACTACCTGCGCGGTAGGTTCACGGCTCTGACCAGGTTGGTCTGTGGGATAGCCGGCTTGCTGGCCATTGGCCTGGCGGGCTACATACTAGGCCACTCCACTGGCCTGGGCCGGTTTATGGTGTTGATTGCCATTGGCGTGGCTGCGGGGATTGTTGCTGTCTGGTGTGCCCTATTCATCCCTGGGGGCGCGCCAGTGCCCAGTGCTAACCAGCAAACCACCCACTTGCGGGGAATGATTGAGGCGTTAAGGGACGGTAACTTCGGGCGCTACGTGGCAGCAATCTGTTTGATTAGCCTTGCGGCTGGGTTCGCCGCCTTTTTCCCACTGTTTATGCTGGAGGAAGTAGGTCTGAGCCAGAGTAAGACAGTACTACTGTCAAGCGCCTCACTGATTGCGGGAATCCTTGCCTCATATTTCTGGGGCTGGGCGGCCGACCGCTATGGCAGCCGGCCAGTGATGCTGAGCAGCATGTATGCACAACTCCTGTTTCCTATCGGCCTGTTTATGATCCCCAGGCACAGCATCTGGAGCGTGGTAGCGGCTTTCAGCCTATGGGCTATGGGTGGATTGATCAGCATGGGCAGCGGGATCGGCGCTACTCGCCTGCTTTATGTGTCTCTTTGCCCACCGGCCAAACGCACTCAGTATATGGCGGTCTATTACGCCGCCATCGGGCTGATGGGGGGCTGTGGCCCCCTCGTCGCCGGCCGTCTGTTAGACTACTCTCAGCCACTTTCAGGCCATATAGGGGTATTTACGCTCGATCCCTACACGCCGATTATTGGCATTTATGCGCTACTGTTAGTGGCCGCGGTACTACTGATACGCAGGGTCAAGCCCGAAGCCACTATGCCCACCGGTAAGTTCGCCAGCATGTTTCTGCACGGCCATCCCCTGATGGCCTTCGGCTCTTTGCTCCGGTACAACCTGGCTCTTACTGAACAAGCCCGGGTCTCCACCACCAAGCGTTTGGGAGAGGCGCACAGTCCGCTGACCGTTGACGAACTCATCGAAGCTCTCTCTGACCCCAGTTTCAATGTCCGCTACGAAGCCATCGTTTCCATTGCTCACACCCAACCCGACCCTAAACTCATTGATTGTCTGGTTGACGTACTCGGTGGCTATGATCCTGGTCTCAGCTTAGCCGCCGCTTGGGCGCTGGGCCGAATGGGTGACCAGCGGGCTATAGCTCCGCTGCGGGAGACATTGACCTCGGGTTACCCGCTACTCCGGGCCCACAGTGCCCGTGCCCTGGCTACTCTGGGCGATGTTGAGATCATTCCCCTGCTACTGGAGCGTCTTAGAACTGAGTGCGACGAGGGGTTGCGGCTCGCCTATGCTTCGGCATTGGGTGCGCTGGGGGGCCCCGAGGCCGTTGATGTCCTCTTAGATTATCTGCGGGATGTGACTGATGAACAAGCCCGGGGCGAACTGGCCTTTGCCGTAGCCCGGGCCATTGGTGAGGAGCATCACTTCATTCGTCTCTGGCGCCGTTTGCATAAGGCAATGGGTACTGCCTCCTGTGCGGCCGTGATTGCCCTTAAGAACAAGATCGCCAATCTCGGCCCCAACAACGATGAACTGATAGATCTGACC
>JALGTV010000277.1 GCA_029821215.1 Candidatus Zipacnadia bacterium
CCCGGTTGGGTAGGCCGCAGCCCGACAGGAATGCCACCGGGAGCTCAATATCTTATGACCGGCCAGTGGCCTACTCCGCAAATGCAGATGGCCTGGCAAGGGATGCAGGCGGGTCAGCCACCGATGGGAGCCATGGGCTACCAAATTCCCACGATGGGGATGCCCTATCAGTCCCCGATGGCACCTGGCCCTATGCAGGCCCCTCAGCAGCAGGTTCAGATGCTGCAACAGCAAGCTCAGATGCTCCAGCAGCAGCTTGAGCAAATAAATGCTCAGATTGAGCAGCTTCAGCAGTCCGGTCAATAGGATAAAGGGCTCACCTTGCCTTGTGGTGGGGCGGGCCCTATCCATCATTTTGTCCCATAAGACCAATGCGCGGGGAGGATGATCGTGGACATGCGATATATTTACTGGTTTGGGGTAGCGCTGTTGTTGGTCAGTTTCATCAGTGTAAGCTGCAAATCTGATTTGGCGGTTCCGGCTAAGCCATCTTCTGTCCAACCGGTGCCACCGCCTACGCCCAGCTCATTGTCAGGAGCCAATAAGGAGGCCATAACGATGACTATTGTATATGACAATTACCAGTCTGACCCTGATTTGCGTACCGACTGGGGCTTTGGCTGCGTAGTTGACGGTTTTGCGAAGACAATTCTGTTCGACACCGGCACCAGTGGTCAGATATTACTGAGCAATATGAGCAAGCTCCAGATTGATCCTCAAGACATAGATGTAGTTGTCCTGTCGCACATCCATGGCGACCACACCGGCGGCCTGGCAGCTTTCTTGGACCAGAATGCTCAAGTGACGGTATTCGCGCCCCAGTCATTCCCATCATCGGCAGTTAGGTACGGCTATACACGAACAGGCACTAATACTGGAAACCGCCAACGGTTTGGTAGTCATTACCGGCTGTGCCCATCCGGGTGTAGTTAATATGGTTCGCCGGGCCAAAGAGCTACTAAATAAGGATATCTACTTAGTAGTAGGTGGCTTTCATATGAGCGGATTCTCTGCCAAGCAAGTAAACCAAGTCATCCGAGATTTCCAGCAATTGGGTGTAGAGAAGGCTGCTCCTTGTCACTGTTCCGGTGACCAGACCCGGCGTCTGTTTGCCGACGCCTATGGAGACGACTTCATCCAGGTTGGAGTCGGTAAGAAGTTGCAACTCGTACCTGCTCAATAACCTGTTACGCATTATCTAAGGAGGCCAATATATGAAAGTTGCAGTAGCTGCTTCGGGTAATAATTTGGATGCGCCCGCGGACCCGCGGTTTGGGCGATGTAACTATTTTGTTATTGCAGACAGCGAGACGATGGAGTTTGAAGGGCTGGATAATACCGCCGCAGCTCAGGGCAGTGGGGCCGGCATTGCTGCCGCCCAACTTGTCGCTAATTCAGGAGCGGAGGCAGTCATTGCCGGCAATTATGGCCCCAATGCCTTCCAGGCCCTCTCTGCTGGTGGTCTGCAACTATATAGCGGGGCCACTGGCACTGTCCGCCAAGCAGTAGAAGCCTTTAAAGCCGGGCAACTCCAGCCCGCCGGCGGTGCCAACGTCCAGGCTAGGTTTGGAATGGGCAGCGGAGCTGGCCAAGGAATGGGGGGTGGTGTGGGTCGGGGGATGGGCGGCGGTATGGGGGCTGGTCGCGGCATGGCAGGCGGTATGGGAGCAGGTGGCGCTGGCTTTGCTGCTCAGAGTCAGCAGCCGCCCCCCTCACCCCAGATGGCTGCGCTTCCCCAAGGGGGCACACCAATGTGGGGCCCACAGGAGGAGCCCAGTCGTGAACGCCAGATCCAAATGCTCCGGGCTGAAGCCCAGATGATCCAGGCCCAACTGGATTGGGTTAATGACCAAATCAAGCAATTGGAAGAGGGCCAGGAATAGTTATACGAGACCTTGCCGGTATAAGCTTAGAAATAGGTGTTAGGTAATGTCAGCTCGCGAGTTCCTTGACATAGGAATGAAACTTTATGTTATAAATCTCCCGGCTGGGCGAAGGGATAGCTGAGAGGAAAAAGGTATATGGAAGCAATTTACTTTGCTCCTTTTATTTGCTTCTGTATTGCGTTTGTTTTCTCTATGTTGGGTATGGGTGGCTCGCAGCTCTACATCCCGATTCTTTTCTGGTTAGGGATGGATTTCAAGTTGGAAGCAATCCCGTTGGGGCTGCTACTGAACGTAGTCAATACTTCGTCAGCAACGGTTACCTATATCCGCAATCAACTGGTGAACTGGCGTGTTGGACTACCTTTTGCGGTCGCGATGTTGCTTCTGCCACCCCTTGGTGCCCTGGTCAATGTCCGTATGGCTACCAAGCCAATAATCCTGGCCTTCGCGCTGTTTACTGCAACTGCCGCCCTACTAATGCTCAGTGGTTGGAGGCCGCAGCGAGGAGGCTTGTCACGGACCGGACAAATGGTCGTGGGACTGGGTGGGGGAGGCGCGTTGGGCTTTTTGGTGGGGTTAATTGGCCGGGGGGGAGGTTCCTTTGTGGTACCACTATTGTATATCTGTGGGCTGGAGGCAAAGGCGGCCGCGGCTACGTCGGCTTTTGTGGTCACAGGGTCAGCCACCTCGGGCTTTCTGTCTCATCTAACGACGGCCGACATACACTGGGGAGTGACCCTGGCGACAGCAGGGGCGGTCCTGCTTGCCAGTCAATTAGGTTCGCGTTTGATGGCTACAAAAATGAAGTCAAGGGGAGTTAGGATAGTGTTCGGCT
>JALGTV010000026.1 GCA_029821215.1 Candidatus Zipacnadia bacterium
AATTGCAGGGCCACCGTGCCACACCAGGTCAGCACTACCGGGTCTTCTGGGGTTACTTCCAGCGCCGCCTGGAAGGCAGCTTTGGCCTCGGTCAGCTTATCTTGCTCATAAAGGCTAATGCCGCGGTGGAAGTCATCCTGCTCGGCAGGTTGAGCCACCGCTACAACCGTGCTGGTCAGCAGTAACAAGCAGCCCCACCATACCATCAATGAATGCTTAGTCATAGGTTGTACCCCCTGCTGGTGCAGATTTATTGGTCCTGACTTTGAGACTATTCGAAAATCCGTGGGAAGGGCATCCCTGCCCTGATAGCGGTCTATCCCTACCCACCCAATTTCACGCAATTTGCTCTTACAAGTAGCCCAGAATGACCTTTTGCGACAGTCTCTGGTTTATGGATAGTATTTAGTGCGCTGCGTGAGCGGCCCTGGGCGCACACATCTGTACCGTGGCCTCGGCGATAGCATCGCTGTCAATTCCGCACTGGCGACGAAGAAGCTCGGTGTCACCGTATTGGACAAACTGGTCGGGTATGCCTAAGCGCACCAATTGGACATCGGTCAAGCCTCGGTCAGATAATAGCTCAGCCACCCCAGCACCAAACCCGCCGGCCAACACATTCTCCTCCACTGTCACGATGCGGCCTATGGTGTCAGATAGGTGGACAATGAGCGGCTCATCCAGCGGCTTGACAAAGCGAGTATTCACCACAGTGCAGTCAATATCCTCCTTAGCAACCTGCTCGGCGGCCTGCAGGGCAGGATGTAGACGGTTGCCCACCGCCAGGATCGCCACATCAGCTCCCTCGCGCACCACTTGCGCCTTGCCTACTAACAATGGCTCCAGTGGCTGGTCAAGTGATGCTCCTGGGCCGCTGCCCCGCGGATAGCGTACCGCCGCCGGTCCGTCAGCGGCAAGCGCGGTAACCAACATCTGGCGCAATTCCCCCTCGTCGGCTGGAGCCATTAGTATGATGTCGGGCACCTGCCGGAAATAACTGAGGTCAAAAACCCCGTGATGAGTAGCCCCGTCTTCGCCTACCAGACCACCACGATCTACCGCGAAGACCACTGGCAAGTGTTGCTGGGCCACATCGTGGAGAATCTGGTCATAGGCTCGCTGTAGAAAAGTCGAGTATATGGCCACCACCGGCCGCAACCCAGCCGCCGCCAGTCCGGCCGCATAGGTAACTGCGTGGGCTTCAGTCATGCCCACATCAAAGCACCGATTAGGGAATTTCTTCTTAAATAGTTCCAGTCCTGTACTGGACAGCATCGCCGCCGAGATAGCCACGATGCGCTCATCCTCTTCCGCCAGTTCACAAAGCGTCTGGGCGAAGACTTCACTATAGGTAGGATGGCTCCGGATGGCTACCTCACCATTACTGATATCAAAGGGTCGGATACCGTGGAATTTGGATGGATTAGTTTCCGCCGGCCGGTAGCCGCGCCCTTTCTGGGTTATCGTATGGAGCAGTACTGGTCCGTCCAGGCGCATAGCATTTTCCAACACGTCAATAAGTTTGGGCAGGTTATGACCGTCAACGGGGCCCAGATAAGTGAAGCCCAGTTGTTCAAAGAGCATCCCCGGCACCACTAACTGCTTTACACTTTCCTTGACCCGATCCATGGCCTCTAACATCGCATCGCCCATCGGTATCCGTTGCAGAATGCGCATGGCATCACGCCGCGCCCGGCGACTGGCGGGATGGACGCTGGCCCGCAACTTGGCCAGGTAGCTGGAAATCGCTCCCACATTGGGGCTGATACTCATCTTATTGTCATTGAGTATGATCAGCAAGTCGCGCTGCTGCTCGCCAGCTTGGTTCAGCGCTTCCCAGGCCAGGCCCCCGGTCAGAGCGCCGTCGCCGATAACTGCTACCACATGCTCGTCTGTGCCGCGTAAATCCCGGGCAGTAGCAAACCCCAGAGCCGCTGAGATAGAAGTGCTGCCATGGCCGGCTCCGAACGGGTCATGTTCACTCTCAGTACGGCTGGTAAAACCGGATAGGCCGTCCAACTGGCGCAAGGTAGGGAACTGCTCGCGGCGTCCGGTCAGCAGCTTGTGGGTATAGCACTGGTGTCCTACATCCCAAATGATCTTATCCACCGGCGAATTGAAAACGCGGTGGATGGCCAGGGTAAGCTCCACCACCCCCAGGTTAGGGGCCAGATGCCCGCCCGTGTGAGCGGTGGTGGCTATGATACGCTCCCGTATCTCCTCGGCCAGCTTCCTCAACTCTTTGGCCGACATGTTCTTCAGGTCGCTGGGTGAATTGATCTGGTCCAGGTACTTAGCCATAAATCAACACTACTCAAATAGTGAGTCCTCCTCTGATTCTGTCGCCGCATCCTCCAGCTCCGCGTACTCCTCAATGCGAGCCTCGGCCTCGGTCAGCTTCTGGGCGCAGATTTCTTTCAATTTCATGCCCTCTTCAAACTTGGCCAGCGCCTCGGCCAGCGGCAGCTGTCCGGCCTCCAACTCGGCTACAATTTGCTCCAACTTCTCGGCTGCTTGTTCGAAACTCAACTCTTCAGTGTTTGCTGACATTTTCTTCATCCTATGGTTGTTGAGGCTGAAGCTGGGTAACCTCGGTGAGTATCTCGCCGTCGGTGACTGCAACGGCCATATCTTCGCCCGGCTGGACCGCGCTTACCGTAGTCACCAGTCCGTCATCGCGAAGCCGGTGGCAGATGGCGTAGCCACGTTGTAGCACCCCCATCGGACTCAGGGCACCAAGCGCAGCGGCTGATTTCTCAAAACGGTTGCGCCGGGCGTCGGTCAGAGCTTGCCAGTACCTGTATATATTGGCGGTTAACTCGTCGAGTCGTTGCTGAGCGGACTCAATCAGCATCTGCGGTCGGGCCAGCACTGGCCGCTCGCTTAGCCGCTGCAGTTGCGCTTGCTTGGCTTGCAGGCTGCTCTGCAAACCAGCGTGCAGGCGTTGGGCGTCTGTGTCCAACTGGGCCAGCAGCTCGCGCTGGTCGGGCACTACCATCTCGGCCGCCGCAGAGGGAGTAGCCGCCCGCGCATCAGCCACAAAGTCAGCTATGGTAAAGTCGGTCTCATGGCCCACCGCACTGATAACTGGCTTGGGACTGGCGAAGATGGCGCGAGCTACTGCCTCCTCGTTGAATGCCCACAGATCCTCCAGCGAACCACCGCCCCGCCCGACAATGATCACGTCAATATCATCCCGAGTCCCGGCCGCCCGCAGCGAGTTGATGATGCTGGGGGCAGCTTGCTCACCCTGGACAATAGTGGGGAATACTACTATGGCGGCCAAAGGATAGCGGCGGCTGATAATACTGGTTAAATCACGGATGGCGGCCCCGGTGGGCGAGGTACAAATGCCAATAGTCCCGGGAAAGCGGGGCAAGGCCCGCTTGCGCGAGACCTCAAACAGCCCCTCGGCCTCCAGCTTGTCCTTCAGCTCCTGAAGTTTGGCATGCAGGTCCCCCAGGCCGTCGGGGCGCATAAAACGGACGATGAGTTGATACTGCCCTGCCCGCTCGTAGACCGTCACATTGCCACCGGCGATTACTTGCATGCCCGCCTCCGGCTCAAAACCCAAGCCCTGAGCTGCGCCCCGAAAGCAGACACACCGAATCTGGCTGTCGTTGTCCTTGAGTGAAAAGTAAAGATGGCCGGAGCGGTGGTGGGTGAAATTGGAGACCTCACCCCGGACAACTACCTGCTGGAGCACCGCGTCAGCATCCAGCAGGTCTTTAACATATTTCGTCAATTCACTAACAGTTAGGGTTTGTGATTGGTCCATCTGCTCAACGATCGCCCCGACCCTCGGGAATCTCTAACGCCTCCTGCCGGGCGACTGCTCCTAAAATACCGTTGATAAACTTGCCCGACTCAGGCGTGGCATATTCTTTGGCTAACTCTACGGCCTCGTCAATAGTAGCTCCCACCGGCACATCGGGCACATACCACATCTCGGCCAGAGCTAAACGCAGGATATTCCGATCTACCAGCGGCATCCGCTCGATGCGCCAGCCTTCAGCCTGTTCGCTTATCGTCTCATCAATAGTTTCTGCGTATTGGAAGTATACTTTCGCCAGCCGGCAGCCAAAGGCTTCGATTTGTGCTGTTAGTTTAACTACTTCCTGGCGTGGCATGCCCCAGTGATCTAACAACATACTAAGCACCGCCCCCGCCTGTTGCATGATATGGCTGGGGGTGTTATGGCTGACGTCGGCCGCATACAGCAGGGCCAGCCCTAATTCCCGTCCTCGCCGTCTGGCTCCCACCCGCGACCGGGTTGTCAAAGCATCGCCTTTCATACGGTTGACAGCCTACCCACGAAAGTGCCCCGTGCTACTGGAGTGTCCCATAATATCGGCCTACTAATCCCCCTACAATAGCCAGGAGCAAAACGAATATTCCCGCTGCTAATCCTTGACAGACGATGACCGTACCAACTACCAATCCGCAGATGGCGCCCACCACCGTAGCCACCTTGCGATCACGACTATTGTTCGTTTCAGTTTGATCTTCCACGGCTATCCTCCTTCGCTGAGCCCCATCCGGCGTTCCAGAAAGTGAGTATCTATGTCCCCCTGCCGGAAGTAGGCGTTACCTAAAATACGCAGATGGTAGGGGATATTAGTGCGAATGCCCTCGACTACCAGGCTCTGCAAGGCACCTTCCATCCGGGCGATGGTCTTCTGCCGTGTCTGATCCCAGCAGATTACCTTGGCTATCATCGGATCATAGTGAGAGGGAACCACACTATCTGTCGTCACCCCACTATCAATCCGCACCCCAGGTCCCACCGGCGTCTGCCAGCGGCTAATTGTACCCGGAGAGGGAGCAAAACCTCTATCCGGGTCTGCCGCTAAAATCCGACACTCCAGCGCATGACCATTAAACCAAATCTGGCCCTGCTCGCAGCTTAGCGGCTCACCAGCAGCGATCTGTATCTGCTCCCGGACAATATCCACTCCGGTCAACATTTCCGTAACCGGGTGTTCTACCTGGATACGTGTGTTCATTTCGATGAAATAGAACCGGCGCCGCTCATCAAGCAGAAACTCTACGGTACCAGCATTGCGGTACCCGACGGCTTCGGCAGCCTTAACTGCTGCTTCTCCCAGCCGCCGGCGCACGCTGCCGGACACCACCGCCGATGGAGATTCTTCCAGCAGTTTCTGGTGACGATATTGGATGGAACATTCTCGTTCACCCAAGTGAACTATGTTGCCGTGGTTGTCAGCCAGAATCTGTACCTCAACATGCCGCGGCTCCTCCAGGTATTTCTCTAAGTATACTTCACCATCGCCGAATGAGCTGTTGGCCTCGGCTTGAGCCTGTTCGAAGGCTTCCCTCATCTGCTCGGCATTATGGATAACCCGGATACCACGCCCACCCCCGCCCGCGGAGGCCTTGATCATAACTGGATAGCCAAGCTGGTCGGCAATCTGGCGAGCCGCGGTCAGGTCCGTAACTCCGTTGGCGCTGCCAGGTACTACTGGCACCCCGGCTTCCCGCATGATCCGGCGAGCCTTGGCCTTATCGCCCATCTGAGCGATGACATCGGCCGGCGGCCCTATGAAGGTAATATTGCAGGCCTCGCAGGCCTCAGCAAAGTCAGGATTCTCCGAAAGATTGCCGTAACCGGGATGAATAGCCTGCGCTTCGGTGATAACCGCCGCACTAATGATATTGGCTACATTAAGATAGCTATCCTTATTGGGAGCCGGCCCCACACACACTGCCTCGTCAGCCAATGCCACGTGTAGGGATTCCCGGTCCGCCTCCGAATAAATGGTCGCCGTCTTTATCTTCAGTTCGCGGCAGGCCTGGATGACGCGGCAGGCAATTTCCCCCCGATTGGCTACCAGAATCTTGTTGAACATTAACGGCTCCTTAGAAGCTTCGTGCTATCATCCCGCCCACTGTCAGAACTTCTCGTGCCCCGGAGTGGGGCAGTGGATGCGGCCGGTGCGGGGATCGTATTCGTATCTATAGCCGCTGACCGGGCACTTCAGCGCCACGCCCCAGTTCGGGTCAAGGGTTGGCGGGTAGGTTCCGGTGTCCACTACCTCCATCTGAAGCATCTGGCGCAGCTGGTTGAGATTATTCATGCACTCCACACTCTGACCTTTTTGCATAGCCCTACCCGGTAAGGTTTGGGCCTCACCGGCGAACCGGGGCTCAGCCTCTGACTCGCCACGGCCACGCAGGGCAAAATATCCCCCCGCCAACAGGGCCAGCAGCACCACAACTATCATAATCTCCACCAGGGCAAATCCCCGCTGCTCACCCAGTAGCTCGTCCCCCGTGGTCCTCATGATTTCTCACCTGTTGCTGGCCTAATCTCAATCAATACTTGCCCATATTCAACGGGTTGTCCGTCCTCGGCCAATATCTGGACGACCTCCCCTGATGCCGGGCTTAGCACATCAGTCGGTCGCCCCAGCGCCTCAATGGTACCTACCACCTGATTTTCCTCTACCTGATCACCTATCTCTACTATTGGTTCACTTTCTGCTCCCCGGCCCCGATAGAATAGACCGACGAAATTGGCTCGCACCGGTATGGTCGGCTCCTTAGCTTGCTGCCCTGGTGGTGCTAACGGCTGGGACTCAGAGTCTTCCGGTCGTGCCGGGTGGTCTTCCCGAGCAATTGCTCCACTCGGCTGGCGTCTGATCCGTATTAGCTGTTCCCCGTTTCTGACCGATAGCTCCACAGCCGATGAGGACTTTAGTATCTCTACAAGTTTTTTGATTCTCTGTTCGTCCATCGGATTGGCTTCGCCCTCACCACCACAGACTGCGCTAAGCCCGCCCCACATACTCGCTGGTCTCCGTATCTACTTGGATTACCTCGCCTGGCTCAATAAACAAGGGCACATCCACCGTAACGTCCCCTTCAATTACCGCGGGCTTGGAACCACCTTGAGCAGTATCTCCTCTAACGCCCGGATCGGTCTTGACCACCCGACGCTCAACGACCTTAGGCAGGTCAATGCCAATCAGTTTCCCTTCGTAGGTGGTAAGCATGACTGTTTCCCCCTCTTTGAGCCATGCGGCCTGGTCTCCCACTTGCTGCTGGACCAGTCCCACCTGTTCGTAGCTATCGGTATCCATGAAGTAGTAGGTTTGCCCGTCATTATACAGGTACTGATGTTCGCGCCGCTGTACAAATGCTTTGGTGATTTCTTCACTGGAGCGAAAGGTCTTATCGTATATCCGTCCGGTCTCCACATCGCGCAGTTTGGTGCGGACCATCCCCCTGCCTCGGCCTACGGACTTGTGGCGCTGAGCCGATACTACCTGCATCACCCGACCATCCAGTTCAATCGTTACACCTGACCTAAGATCTAAAGGCGAGACCAATTAGCCAAACCTCCATTTATCCGCGACTAACAGCAATTTATCCGTCACCTACTACCTGGAGCAGTCTACAATATCTATCAGGAAAAGTCAAACGGAGACAGCGGATGGCAACAGCATAAATACTGCTCTTATGGGGGTCATTAATCTCACAACTCATACCTACCAGCATCCCTTGACGAGACCAGTGGTATCTGCTATAGTAGGGTTGTTGATACTCCCGTCCCCTATGGGGGACTTTCATTATGCTAAGCAATCCTTAGGAATATAGTCAGGAGAGAGATAAGTGGGTAGACGAAGATCAGACAGATCAGACAGAAGGCGGTCAAATCACCGGGACCAGCGCCGACGGGAATGCCGGTTCTGTGCGCGGCCTGGTAAGGAAGTCATTGATTATAAGAACCTGAACTTGCTGGAACAATTTGTGGACGAAGAGGGACAAATCCGCAAGGCCCGGCGTGCTCGCGCCTGCCGTCGGCATCAGAGCATGATTGCCCAAGCTATCAAGCGATCTCGTGAGATAGCTCTTATGCCTTATGTAAGAGTTTAACGGTAACAGCGGGCATCAAATCGGTAACTCTGCCGTCACCGATTTACTCTTCCTTTACCTCACGCGCCACCCACCCTTTATCCGTATGCCATACTTCATATTCGTGGGTCTGGCCGTTGATGCCAGTTTGCCTTACTCTAATAAGTCCGGTTTCCTCGTCTACGCGGTATGGCCTGTCCTCTGCGGCTTGATCTGTCTCTCCCAGTACACGACTCAACAGCCCTGACGATGTTCCTTCCACGGTCACCCGGGGCAAGTGTTTGGGAAAAGCCAGCCGTATCCCCAGCCACACAGCCGCGCCGAACAGTACTATACCCAGTATGAAGCTCACCACCAACCGCCAGGAGTATCTCATTGGTCCTCCTGTCCCAAGTAGGTGTCCATACTATAGGTCTGTTTGTTCACCTTTGTCAAGCGGCACCGGGGCCGTGACTGGTGGCTTGCTGCATCCCCAATGAACTATCACTACTGGTCCGACGTCTATGCAGGTGCAGCTTAAATTATCAAGGAGGTGACAGCAGATGCGTAAGACAATGATGGTGGTGGCGATACTGAGCATGGTAGCGCTCCTGGGTCTTGCTACCTCCGCTCTTGCCCAGCCCCTCCGCGGTCAGGGCAGGCCAGAGGCAGGGAGTGGAGTAGGCCAGGCGCTGCAAGGTCATCTGGAAACTAACCCAGAGGCCGAGAGGTTATGGCACCGCATAGGCGACTTGCAGACCGAATTGCGCCAGAAGGAGTGGGAGATGCAGGAATTGCTCAACGCTGAGCCCCGTGATCCCGAGGCAATTAAGGCTAAGGGCGAAGAGATCCGGGAGCTCCAGCAGGAGATGCAGCGGCTGCGGGAGCGGATGAAAGAGTACTGGGTTCAGGGCGAAGGGCCTCGTGGTCAACAAGCCAGGCAACGCGCCGGTCAGCGACAGCAACTCGCCCAGCGTCTCCGCCAGCGCACCGGTCAGCGACAGCAATTAGGTCAGCGACAGCAATTAGGTCAGCGTCTACGCCAGCGCGCACAAATGGGGCGACCGGGGATGCAGGCACTGCCAGGCCGGGGGATGCTATCCCCCAGCATAGCCGCCGATCACGGTAAGCTATACTTAGTGATTGATGGCCGGTTGGTCAGGCTGGATGGCAACACTCTCAAAGTTGAAAAAGTAGTACCATTGCCCGGATGGGGGCAACCGGGCCCATTTGCACGAGGTGCGCCGGCTGGTGGGCCCCACGGTATGGGTCTTCAGATGGGGCGGCCTGGTGCGCCACAGCCACCGATGGGTCGACCAGTTGGGCCTGGCGGTCCTCCACCATCACCGCCCGTGTTCTAAGTCCTACCTTGTCAGTTTGATGCAGTAAGACCGGGCAGAAATGGCGGGGAGACCGGGACAGAAACAGGCGGAGGCTAATCGCGGCCTCCGTCTGTTTGCGTTTATGTATATAGCTGATGAAGCAAAGCAGGAATTCAATCGGAAAAGAGGAAATTGTCAATTACGCATACGTCTGTCAACTAACTGAGTCATCAATAACCGTGCGCTACGCCATAATCTCTGACGTCCATGGAAATCTACCAGCACTGGAGCAAGTTATTGGTCTACTGGAGCACCGCGATATTGACCAGTATCTTTGCTTGGGTGACGTGGTCGGCTATGGCGCCTCGCCTAATGAGTGCTGCCAACTAATCCAGCAGATAGAGGCAGTTTGTATCCGCGGCAACCATGATGAAGGCGCAGTCAGTCCGGCCAAGGAGCAGTGGTTCAACCCGGAAGCCCGGGCCTGCCTGATATGGACGCGGCAACAGCTCACCGAAGACAATCGTCGGTGGCTGAAGTCTCTGGAGCCTACCACCCAGGTTGACGATATGGTCCTATGCCATGGATCAATTCCCGATCCGGACCACTACACCATCACCGCCCGGGATGCCAGCTATAGTTTTCAGGCCACATCGGCCCCTTTGATCTTCTTCGGTCATACCCACTACGCCGAGTGGTTTACATATCAATCCGGCGAGGCGATGCCAGTGCAGCATCAACATCCAGAAGGCGGCACGTGCGCCATAAACGAGCAGGCCCGGTATCTGATAAACCCGGGTTCGGTGGGCCAGCCGCGGGACAGGAACAATCAGGCCAGTTTTGCTATCTACGATGACCAACAGCCAGAGGTAGCAGTGTATCGTACGCCTTATGATATACAGGCTGCTCAACAGATGATATTTGACGCCGACCTACCCGCCATCATGGCCTGGCGTCTTTCCTGGGGAATTTAGAGCCAGGAGCCTGGAATTGTCACCGACACCAGTGGGTATACTAATAGCAAAGTAGTGCTATAGTTGAGGGAAGAGGTGAACGTGATGCCGTTGGAGGATAAGCGGATGCGCCGCCTGGTAGAACGAGAGCTAACAAAACGTGCTTCCCTGGATACAACTTTCTTAACTGTGGCCTGTATTAACCAAGTCGTCTATCTGGGCGGACGAGTCAAGCGAATGCGCGGACCTGCTGGGCGGGGGGCTGATATTGAACGCGAGATGGAGAAAATCATAGAAGCTATCGAGTCGCTGCCCGGAGTAAAAGACGTTGTCTGCGACTATAAGGTGGGCTGAAAGTCCCGGTGGGCCCAATCCAGACAACAGTGGCCGGTGGTTAGAATACCGGAGAATCAAAATAATGCACCAGATCCCAGCGTCGCGTATTGCCGAAACGGTTGCCTCTCTGTGCCAGAAGGTAAACTATGAGCTGCCCGAGGAAGTGGTAGCTGCTCTGGAAGCAGCGCGGGCTGCTGAGAGTAACCCCCAGGCCCAGCGGATCCTTGGCGAGCTGCTGGAGAATGCTCAGATAGCGCGAGAGCAGCACATTCCTCTTTGTCAGGATACGGGGTTAGTGGTGGTATTTGCGGAACTGGGCGATGAGGTATCTATCAGCGGCGGTGATCTGGGTGAGGCGATAAATGAGGGGGTAAGCAGAGGCTACACAGAGGGATACCTGCGGCCTTCGGTGGTGGCCAATCCCTTGCAGCGGGATACCAATACCACCGATAATACTCCGGCGGTTGTGCATGTAGAACTGGTTGCTGGCTGCAATCTGACTCTCCACCTAATGGCTAAAGGCGGCGGCAGTGAGAATATGAGCGCTATGTGGATGCTGCCCCCCGCCGCCGGCCGCCAAGGCATAATTGAGGCGATAACTACCCAAATCCAGCAAGCAGGGGGCAAGCCGTGCCCGCCGCTGATCCTGGGGGTGGGTATAGGAGGGACCTTTGAGAAAGCGGCGCTACTGGCTAAGCGGGCGCTGGTGCGGCCCCTGGGACAGCCTAGCCAGGACCCGGAGATAGCTCAGATAGAGCAGGATATACTGGAGTCAGTTAACCAGACGGGGGTCGGCCCTATGGGTCTGGGTGGGGATACCACCGCCTTGGCAGTTCACGTGTTGACTCATCCGTGCCATCTGGCCAGTCTGCCCGTGGCCCTCAATATCCAGTGTCATTCGGCTCGCCATGCCACGGCCGTGCTGTAGATTCATAGATAGGTTGCCAATATGTCTGCGTATATCCGACAACTGGAATTGCCCATCTGCGACGATAT
>JALGTV010000278.1 GCA_029821215.1 Candidatus Zipacnadia bacterium
GAGCTGTTTATGGACCCCGATTATCCCCTGAAATCCACCACCATCACGCTGGGGCAACGAGCCGGATTTACTCTAAATGAAGCCTCCGGAAACTTCTGGAATTACACGGTGAGGTTTGTTAAATAGCAACGGGGCTGCTGGTGTGAGGGTTATCCGCCTAACCAGTCAACCGTCAGACAGTCCGTGGCTCCCTCGCTATTGACATCTCCCCTCCCAGCGGGCATAATGTAAGATACAACAATGACCCGGGACTCCCCAATCCTAATGGGAGCAAAATCATCAGTTGGGGGTGCCAAATGTGCGACGAGACAACAAGTGAGCAGCCCAATTCAGCTACCCATCAACCGGTGGAGAAGGGCAACACGCAGCCTAAGGCTGCAACCGTATTGATTGTGGATGACAATATTGCCGAAGCTGCCGCGTGCCGTGACATTTTGTCGCACGCTGGTCATGAGGTCATTCTAACGAAGGACGGAACTCAGGGATTAAAGGAACTATTGGCCAATCCCCAAGGCATTGACCTGATTATCCTGGACTGGATACTCCCCGGGATGAGCGGGGACCAGTGGTTGGGCCACTTCCTGGAGGTCGCCCCCGATGTAAAGTTAATATTTATTAGTGGCAAGTTCATACCCGACGAGCTTCGGAACCAACTCCAAACTAAAGTGTCCAGCTTTCTGAAAAAGCCGTTCAGTGGCGGTCAACTTCTGGACGCCGTACAGAAAGCTTTGCCGGGCGATAACAGCTAATAAGCATGCTGCCCGGTTGCACCCGGCCAGCCGCACCCCGTAAAGAAGTAGATATGTCAGTAGCGGCCCGTCCATTCCGATAATGAGCCTACTGCCACATGAATAGAAGTACTGCTGTTCAATCGGGCGGGTCACTCTTGATCAATACCAGAAAACTCAGGAGGTTACATCAATGGATATGAGTGGCAAGTATGCTATTGAAATCCCCCAGGTTAAGAAGGTGGCAGTGGCCTATTCGGGCGGGCTGGATTCGGCTCTGGCCCTCAAGCTGCTGCCGGAGTACTATGGGGCTGAGGAAGTCCTGGCTGTCACCGTCAGTGTGGGCTTGATGGACGAGGAGCTGGAAGAGGCTCGCTCCAAGGCTGAGCTTCTGGATACGCCTTGGTTCCTCATTGAGGCGACCGACGAGTTCGTGGATGACTTCCTCACCAGGGCCATCCGCGCTAACTCCGACTATGAGGGCTACCCGGTGGCGACCTCAATGACCCGCCAGCTCATCGCCCGCAAGGTGGCCGAGTTCGCCCTGGAGCAGGGCTGTGACGCCATCTGCGAGGGCTCCACCGGTAAGGGCAATGACCAGTACCGAATGAATAATGTCTTCTCCATCTTCGCGCCCGACCTGAAAGTGGTGCTGCCGGTGCGCGATTTCAACTTCACCCGCCAGGAGGAAAAGGACCTCAGCGAGGAGTACGACATCCCCTACAATCCGGGCATCGGCGATGACCGCACTATGTGGTGCCGCTCCATCGGCTCCGGCGAGGTGGACAACCTGAAGATGCACATTCCCCAGGAGGACTACATCTGGTATCAGTTCCCTGAGAATGCCCCCGATAAGCCGCGGCAGATGGAGATTGAATTCCAGGAAGGGCTGCCCGTCCGCTGTGACGACCAGACCAACCTGCGCGATATCATCCACTATCTGAACCGCGTCGCCGGCGAGCACGGTATCGGCAAAATTGATATGTTTGAGGACGGGTTAGTGGGGCTCAAGTCCCGCGAGGCCTACGAGGCCCCCGCCGCCCAGGTCATCCTCACCCTCCACCGCGACCTGGAGCAGCTCTGCCTGACCAAGGAGCAGGTCCAGTTCAAGCCCCAGGTGGAGCGGCTGTGGGCGTATATGGTCTACCACGGCGGCTGGTTCCATCCGGTTAAGCAGGACTGCGACGCCTTCATCGCCTCCTCCCAGTGGGCGGTCAACGGCCAGTACACCATCCAACTGTACAAGGGCAACATTGACATCCTGGAGCGCGAATCGGACTCGGCCTTATTCGCGCCCGAACTACGCTCCCTCGCTACCAGCGGCTGGGACCAACGCG
>JALGTV010000279.1 GCA_029821215.1 Candidatus Zipacnadia bacterium
GTTAAGCTCCAGGGGCATGGCAGCGGAGAATTGTACCCCCGTCAGCTCCACACCCATATCAAAATCGGTCAGCGAGAGACGGCCTACGGCGTGGGACGATTCTAACGTACCCGCAAAGGCCGGATTGGCGAAACCTGCATCTTTGACACAGGTGACAAATCCGCCCATTCCAAATAATCGGGTAGTGGTAGCCGTAGGTAAGGCAAAGAGGTGGGAAACAGCATACGTCTCAAGCCCCTGAGGACAAACGGGATACGCGGTGACCAGTAAACTTCCAGTGACCAGAACTACCAACAAATACAGTCGCTGCTTCATAGTTACTGCCTCCCTTGCTGTAATGGTGTGCTGTAATCGGACTTGCTTATCAGCCTCTACCCTTGTTATAAGGCATAGAGCTGGTCGCTCCGCCCCAATGGTCTAATGCTGTCGCGGGAGCTATCATCGGTTGCTGTTTTTTCTTCTCGCTACCGTTAGGTCAAAGATTATACACTATTCGCCATTAGTTTGCAACCATTATCTGGTCCTCTGACCAGCTTAGGCCGCGGGAGTCGGCAATGGACGCGGCCCGCTACAGCTCTACCTCCACCGGCACTACTACCTCCAGCGGCCTGGCCCGGTCAGTAGACCTTATCTGGTCGGTAGCCGCCAGGACGCGACAGGTGGCCCGGCCATCATGGAAGGAAATCACCCGCACCTTAGCAATTAGCCTATCGCCCCGATATATGCCGTACTCAGCACCGGGCGCTGGGCGCATAGCCTCCGGGAAACTCAAGACAACAGTCTGCTGCTGCACAGGAATGGCGGCGGGCCGCCCGGGTACGAGGGGCCGTAGCTGCTCCAGACGTTTGACCAGCCTATTAGCCGCCTCATCAGCCGCTGCCCCCACCAGCGTCTCCCTTATTTGGCTAATGTTATAACCGCCACCAATCCAGGATATTTTCGGAAAAACCACCGCCAGGCGGCGCAACTTAGATTCCTTACCGGTGATTACCCCGACCGGCTGGATTACGCCGGTGCCGGTGTCAACCATTTCACCATTGAGGTGGACCTTGGCTTTGGCCAAGCCCCCGATGGACAAAAACCCGATGTGGGCGGCGGCGTCAATTTCCTGGACATCCACCCGGGCGGTCAGTTTAAGCAGAGCCGTAGCCCCATACAGTTTGCTCTCCGGGGGTGCCGTGGTCGGATCAATGCCTGGCAGGTTGTGCTCCCGCTGGACCTGTTCCATAGTCTCGCCCCGGGCCAGTATGGTCCAGCCGGCCTCCACGAGTTTGCTCTCGATAAAGGCGGGCAGCCACTCGCGAAGCTGATGAGCATAGCGGCCCTGGATATTCAACTCCAACACCGCCACTCTCTGTAAGGGGATGGCCTCGGCGGGGCTGGCTTCGGCGGCCCCTGCTGGCCAGCTCACACCTGTGATCAGTAACGCCAGGACAACTAACACTGTCTTATTCATAACACGGCCTCCTTTTCCCTATTTTACCCCATTTCTCTATATTAAAGACACTTTAAACCTGATAGTTGTTTCATCATCATCACCCAATAGTCATGCCGCCGAGCCACTGTTAGTCACCCGCCAGTAGCGTTTTCGGGCAGGAGTGAGGGCCGGCTTAGCCGCCGGCGTCGGGCAAGTGCTGGTGTTCCGCGAGTTAATTGTTTCCTGTCAGGGCAATGAAGTAAGTATGGGGATAATGCTGGCCGCCTGGCTGGTGTGGGGGGCACTGGGAGCAGCGCTAATTGGGCACCGGGTCCGGTCAGTCAGCCTAACCGCGGTGCTGGGGCAGGTGACAGTGCTGGCGGCACTACCAGGAGCAGGATTATTGGCCGCGTTGGTGATAGCCCGCAGTTTCGGCTATCTATTAGCGGTAGTAATCCCTGGACTTTTTCCCGCATCCGGTGCCCCTATACTTTTGCTGCTGCCCGGGCAGATGCTGGGCATCCATCATATTCTGGCCCTGGGATTTATAGCCACTTTACCCCCCGCGGCGGTGGCCGGCGCCCAATTTGCGGCCGGCTGCCGCGCCTATATTCATCCTGACCTAAGAGCAGCGGGCACCGTGGGCAGCACCTACGGATTGGACGCCGTCGGCCACCTCATAGGCGGCACGGCGCTGGGCTGGCTGGCGTTGCAGGTAGTTGACCCATTCACCATGGCAGTGATAGCAGGTTTGGGCAACCTGCTGGTCGGATCGGTCATAATATGGGTCAACATCCCCTTGGATGCTCGGCGACGGACTCTAACCCTCGGTGCCATGGGGCTGGCTGCTTTGGTGACCGTGCTATTCGCGGTTACGGCCCAGCCCTGGTCGGTAACCGCTCGCTGGTATCATCACCAACTGCTTGCCAGCCGGCGCACCATATATGGGGATCTGGCTATAACCAAATTCGGTGAGCAGGGCATTTATCTGTATAACAACGGCCTGCCCAGCGCCAGCTCTCCGGCGCCCCAGTCTCTACTATTGGCTGTAGATTTTGCTCTGCTCCAGCATCCCCAGCCTGATCGTATATTGCTGGTGGGAGGCGGTGTCACGGGAGGGCTGGCAGCGGTGCTGCGCCATCATCCCTGCCAGATTGATTACTTGGAACTGGATCCGGCCATCTTCTCCTTCGTCGGGCCGTGGCTTGCGTCTGAGGATAAAGCGGCATTAGCTGACCAGCGAGTGCATTGTATCAGTGGCGACGCCCGCCTATTTGTCAAGCACGCAGCTGCTACTGCCTGCCCCGGCTACCGCTCAACTAAATCGCTTCTATACCCGCCAGTGGTATGAGCAGATCCGGGGCATCTTAGCCCCTGATGGCTTGCTTGCCTGGCAGTTGCCTTCATCAGCCGTCTACTTGCAGGGGCCTCTTAGGAAGATAGACGCCTTGGTATATTCTACGGCGCGGGATGTCTTGGGTGCGGTGACCTTCTTGCCCGGCGAACAGATGACCCTGGTGGCCAGCGCCAGCCCCGATTATTTTAGCCAGGACTGGGCAGTCCTGTTTGAGCGGGCCCGCCGCCGGGGCCTGGATTCCGACATCTTCTGGGCATGGCTGCCGACATCTTCTGGGCATGGCTGCCGGATAAGTTAGACCCGTTCACTGTCGGTTACGTGCGTGAACAACTTGAGGGCGCCGCGGAGATGGCAGTAAACACTGACGAACGGCCCCTGGCCTATTTCCACCACCAGGCCTGGTGGGTGGAGCATCTGCACCAGGGCTGGGGCCGCCGGCTGGCGGAGATAGCCCGTTTGCCGCTGGCCTGGCTGTGGGGGGCAGTAGCGGTGTTAGCCGGGATATGGGGGGTGCTGTCATTGACCCGCTCGGGTCAGACATACACTATTCCGGTAGCGGTAGCTGCCGTAGGCATGGGCGGGATGGCTGGTGAAGTAGTCTTGCTGCTCGCGTTCCAGTGCTATTATGGATATGTTTATCAGCAAATCGGCATAATTGTGGGCAGCTTTATGATGGGACTGGCCGCGGCCAGTTGGTGGGTAGGCCGTTGGTTACGGCAACAGCCATCTCATCTGTCCCTCAGGCACTGGCTGGCGGGTATTCTGGCTGCCGGGGCCATGCTGGTGGCGATAATGCCTTACGTACTGAAGGGATTGTGGACTTATGCCACCACCCCCGCGACTGAGGCGATGGTCGCTCATCTGCTCTTCCCTTTGTTAGCGGCACTGCTGGGCTTGTGGATCGGCGGACAATTCCCCCTGGCCAGCCATCTATGGACTGCTTTCAGTGGTAGTCAAGCCTGGTCGGCTGCATTCCTGTACGCCGCTGATTTGCTCGGGGCAGCAGTCGGGGCCCTGATTGCCGGCACCTTGTTAGTGCCGATATGGGGAGTCGCCACCACCTGTTGGCTGCTGGCCGTGCCGGGGTTGGTAGCCAGCGGATTGGTGCTACGAACTAAGATATTGACTAAGCGATAGGTTCGTTCTACCCCTGCCAGACTCCGGGAATCTGGTACCCGCACTTCACGCACTTACCAGTGGCCGGGTCCAGACCGGTGTTAGTCACCAGAGGCCCGTTGCGCTTAATCACCGGATCCCCGGGCATATTGCCCAGGTATACGTAGTGCAACCCCACCTCGTAGGCTATCTTCCGCAGACTGCGTAGCGTGTCCGGGTCGGCCGCCTGGAGGCGACGGAGTTGATATTTGGGGAAGAAGCGGGAGACGAACAGGGGTACATCCGGCCCGACGTTCTCCAATATCCACTCGCACATAGCCCGGAACATGGTGGGCTTATCATTATAACCGGGTACCACCAGATGCGCCAACTCCAGCCACGTCCCGCTATCATGGATTGACTTAATCGTAGCCAGAACCGGTGCGAGGTGTGCCCCAGTCATACTCTGGTAGTAATCGTCACTGAAGCCCTTAAGATCAACGGCAATGGCATCCATAGCCGCGCATAGCTCCTTCAGCGGCTCCGCGCAGACAAAGCCGGCGGTATGAGCCAGCATATGGATGCCACGCGGTCGGGCCAATGCCGCGGTGTCCAGCACGTATTCCAGGCACTGCACCGGGTCATTAAGGGTGAAGATGATACTGGGAATGTCGTTGCTCTGCACCTGCTGGACCATGCTCTGGGGCGAGAGGTCCTTGTTGTCGGTGGTCTCGGGCCGGGCCTGGGTAAACTCCCAATTCTGGCAGAACTTGCAGTGTAGATTGCAGCCGGCTGTACCCACCGCCAGCGTCTTGGTGCCGGGCAAGTAGTGGAAGAAGGGAGCTTTTTCAATGGGGTCACCATGTATGGCCACCGGCTTACCGTAGACCAGTGATATGCACTGGCCATCCCAGTTCATCCGGACCCCGCACTCGCCGCGCTGCCCGACATTCATCACACAGTGGTGAGGACACAACTGGCAAATTATCTGCTTACCGATGCCCGGCTTCCAGAAGCGAGCGGGATGCCGGGCCACATTGCCTACCGCCGCCTCCACTGGCGCCTGCACACTAAGCAGATTCACTGCCCCCAAACCGCTGGCCACTACTGCCCCCAGGCCACCCCGCAAGCAGGTAGTCACAAAGTCGCGCCGGTCCATTTTATCCTCCGAGGGCATAGAGGTATCCTTCCTTTGCAGATAGCCTACCAATTGACGCGTAGGCGGGGTTCTCCAACCCCGCCCTCCCAAACCGCGCAGGTTGAGAACCTGCGCTACGCGACTGTCGTTTGCGTGATAGATATGGCGTATGTGAAGAAAGCTACTGTGCCAGCTATCGCCAGGCCTGGTAGTAGCTACCGGCCACCGGCATACCCCATTTCCTAAGCTGGTCCCGGGCAGCACCATTGAAAGTCCTATCCAAGGCCAGGGCAAAAGCAGGCAGCCCTTTGGTACGGGCAGGCATCGCCTGGAGGATAGCAAACAGGTTGCGGTACGGCTCCCGGTTAATCAACTGCTCGCCGCTGTAGCCTTGGGCATCAATCAACGAATACAGCATGCCGGCGACCACCATAGCGTTCAGGTTCGGTTGCTCGTTTTCCTGGCCGCTGCTGACGTATTCGGCCAGCGCGTCCAGAGCTCGCTCTCGGGCATGCAGTACTGCCTCCTGCGGTAGCTTTACCGCCGAGGCGCTGCCGATGGCATCTCGGGTCTCGGTGACCAGTTCGTATTGCAGCGAGGTGGCTGCGAACTGGCTCAGACCCTGAATTAGATACGGCTCATCCGCCAAGCACGGGCCCGTAGCCTGGCTGATAGCATTATGACTGAGTTGCGCCAGGCCCAACATCCAGTCAGGGGGATCCTTAATGCTGTCAGCGCTCACCCGCAGCGGATTCCCGCCCGATCGCTGGCCGGTAGGATCCACATAGATAATAGTCTTCTCATCGCCACTGGCCCCACACCAATCAGTTAGGACTTGGTCCCCTACATCCCAGATATTGGGCATATTATACTCGCGCATAAGAGGCGCTACCGTATAGGGGGCGAAGACCACTATATTCTCGCCGATATGAGTATCTAAGTGAGCAGCCGATACATCAAAGGCGTCGGTGAGCTTCTGAGCATACTGCATCACTTCCTCAGTGTTGCCATCCATCTCCTCTCGCATCCACTGGGCATCATCGGCCAGTCCACTTTGATGATAA
>JALGTV010000280.1 GCA_029821215.1 Candidatus Zipacnadia bacterium
TGGGTCTCGGCGGCAGATGCTCTACTTGGCTTTGGTGAAGTTGCCGGGTGTGACATAATGGTCCCTGGAACTGCTCATTAGACCGAAGTATAATCGGCTTATGCGAGCACGTTGTCCTCGGTAGTAGCTACTGGGTAAGGTCAGCTCCTCGCTTCGGCAGGAGGGAGAACCGAGAGGTAGCCTGGGCCTTGCCCCGCAAAACATTAAGGCGGGCAAACTCCACCATCTCCCCACCAAGTAGCTCCCCCGGCCACTTAGTCACCCAGTGACAAACTCTGCAGGATTTGGCTCACCACAATAATGCCCTTCATAGCCATAGTTCCCGTCAGCCAGGTGCCATTGGGCAACTGATCCTGGATCAGTCCCTCGGCGACTGCTTCAGTGATGCGCTGATAGTTGGCATTGCCAGTCGCCCGATAGGCAAGGGCCGCTCCCCAGCCGAGAAACGCGCTCTTGTCGGTGGTATAGCGGTCCGCACCACACGACTCGACAAATTGCAAGTAGCCATGAGTGCCGTCAATATACTCCGGCTGGCCGGTGGCTTCATAAAGCAGGGCCAGGAACCCAGCCGCCATACCGGGCACATGGTACCACTGCTCCGGTTTGCCTACCTGGAGGGCGAAGTAGTCAGCTTCGTCCGGGTCAAACTCAGTAACAATCTCGGTGCCCGCCTGAGCTGTATAATACAGGTGAGCTGCCGCTCCGCCGGGCTGATTCTCCCACAACCACAACAGGAATCTGCCGGCGGCTTCAGCCGCAGCTATCTGTCCCCCATAAAGGCAGGCCAGGCCGGCCGCGGCGGTGGACAGAGCATCCTGAATATCGTTGACACCGGCCGCTGGGCCAGCCGTGAGGAATCCGCCGGTGGTTGGGTGCTGAAGGCTGAGCAGAAAGTCGAGGGCAGGGACCGAAAGCCCAAACTCTCCCAGTCGCTGTGCTCCGCATACCAGCCAGGCATTGGTCCAGGGATAGAAGCGCTCATGCAGCTCGCTGCGGGGGAAAAACTGGGTAAAGTCCCCCTCTTCATCCAGACTGTTTCCCGCTATCCAAGCACACAGCCGGGCCGCCCGGTCCCCCTGTCCCATAATCGCCAAAGCCAGGGGCACTTTATGGAAAGTGCTTATGCCATGCTCTACCGGCTTGATACTGCCGTCCTCGGTCTGCTGGGATAGTAACCACTTAGTGGCCTGTATTGTCGCTTGCCGACAGTTGCGTAAATCCATCTTAAAAGGCTCCAATATAGACTATATTGCTGCTCATACTTACGTCACTACCCCGACACCGCACCTCATCGCCTTATCGTTTTCCTTATTCGCTACAGGATAACTTGCCTGCTCTATCGTGTCAACATATCGTCTGGCCAGGGGAAGGATATCCCAACGGTCAGGCGAATCAACAACTGAAGATGAAGAGCGCCCAGGATGTAACCCCAGAAGGCCAATACGAGCGTGCCCTGCAGGAGTTTGATCTGCGGGAGATTGATGCCTCTGAGGTGCGCAGTGTTTTTCATCTGAAGTATCGCAGCCGCCTGGATGAAATCCTCTCCGCTGTGCGCCACAACTGCACCCCAGGGGCCCACATCGTCGAGATAGGCTGTTCGCAGGCCAATGCCAGCCTGCTACTGGCCGAAGCCGGCTACTTTACAGTAGGGCTGGACTTGCGCCGGGAGGCACTTCGGTATGCGCGCCGAAAACACCAGTGGGGTTCGTTTGCACCGCTGGTGGGCTCAGCAGCGGCCCTGCCCCTAACTGAGGGCAGCTTTGATGCCGCCATCCTCGGCGAGCTGCTGGAGCATTGTCCCGACCCGTTGACTGTCATCCGCCAGGTGTCTGCCATACTGCGGCCGGGCGGAATCTTGATCATAACCACCCCCAATGGCCGCTATTGGGGAAACCCCGACCCCCTCTATGATCCGAATGTGCCGGTAAGGCAGCCTCACCGCCAGCTTGGCCTGCCCGGTGAAGACCACCCATTTGTCTTTACCTCCGAAAGTCTGATACCGTTGCTCACCGCCAGCGGCCTGCAAATCATCCGTGCTGGTTATACCGGTAGCATCCTGTACGGGAACCCAGCAGGTATGGTAAAAAACCTGCTGCCGGTCAGCGCATTGAAGTGGTTAAGTAGTCTGGTTAACAAGCTACCCGGGCTGAATAAGATACTATCCTATACCCTGGTCGTGGTATGTCGCAAGACCTAACCACTGGCTTACTACTACCGGGG
>JALGTV010000281.1 GCA_029821215.1 Candidatus Zipacnadia bacterium
GCCCACACCAGCCGGTTGCGTAAAAAGCTATTGATTAGCTTGGTGGGATGTGGGGCAGCGACGATCTCCATGGGGATCTGCACCACCGGGAAGGTGAACCTTTCCTGCTCCACCCAGCGGCGGCGCCAGAGTCCGGCCAGGCCAATCATCATTATCTGCAGGCCGACGATGTAGATAGCCCACAAAGCCACCGGGCGCAGCCAGGGCTGCCAGGGGATGGCGCTGCCGGGGGGCAGGCCCTCATAGAAGCCTTGGATGGCTGTCGGATCGGTGACTACTAGACTTTGAGATCGGGGGTCCGCTAATAATTTTCCCCAGGTATTCTCTGGCGAGGCGAAGTAAGGACCGTGAACCATCCCGGGAATGGTCCAGGCGACCGGGTAGTCTCCCACGGCGTTGCTAGCTACGATTATCACCCACACGGCTGCCAATTGGGCTGGGGAAAGTGCTGCACGAGGGGTGAACTTACGGAGAATTACGTTAACGCCCAAGGTCATTATCAAGAGCACTCCAAAGGCGCCAACTGGAAAGAAAGTCTTGCCCAGGAGAATGCTCAGATTGGGGTTGCCTGCCGCCAAGAAGGCATTGAAAGGAGTAGCCGCCAAAAAGGCCAAGCTGATTGCCAGGGTAGCGACTAAGACTACTACACCGATTTTCTCGCGTTTCTCGGGAGGGAGGCCCCCGGGAGACATGTGTTGCCTGGCTTCCATTAGTACATAACGCCGGAGGCCATTTCGTATTTCCCTTGAATGCCTTTAACCTGCCCCCCGGGGGTGTATCGGAAGTAGTTGCCGAATGTCGCTGCTAAGCGCATGGCTTCCTCGGGGTAGGTATCAATCAGATTGTTGCGCTCGCGGGGGTCATCCAGTAGGTGGAATAGTTCATCGGGCTCGCCCGCGGGGCGAGAAACGTAGCTCCAGGTCTCATCACGAATACAGCGCTCGGCGCCTTCCTTGTAGCCTATGATAACGGCTGTGCGGACACTGTCTGTGTCGCCTTCCAAGACGGAACGAAAAGTTCTCCCTTGCATACAATGAATATTGTTGGCCAGCCCAGCTAGGTCCAAGAGGGTGGGCAGCGCATCATGAAATTGCACCAGTGCCTTTACCCGTCGGCCGCCATGCTTGCCTCCCGGCAAACGTATCATAAAAGGTACCCGCAGCAGTTCATTGTACATCCGGTCGGTACCCTTGAGGAATTTACCGTGATCGCCCAACGGATGGCCATGATCGGCGACCAAGAAGATAATGGAGTCCTCATAATAGCCGAGTTCTTCCAGGGTCGCAAACAACGGGCCCAAGCAGTGATCAACAAAGGAGGTTTCCCCCGCATAGAGGCCGCGGATGTGGCGCGCTTCTTCTGCGGAACACCACTGCTGGTATAATCCACCCATCGGCATAATGAGTCGCTTGCCCTGATATTCCGGATCGGTGTAGGTGTCAAAGTGAGCGGGCGGATCCCACGGTTCATGGGGGTCGAAGCTGTCTAGCCACAAGAATACGTTTTCGTGGCAGCGGTTAGCGCGTAGCCAACTGACGGCTTCGGCAACTACTTTAGCCGGAAACCAGTCCTCGGGGCGGGTGAAGTCGTCAGTGTTAGCCAGAAATTGGCTGATACGAGCCCGCCAGGCCCCGGAGTAATTCTCGTTGACAAAATCGTCAATACTGCGCTGAGGCGGCGAAGATACCCAGGGATCATATTCCTGCCCGCGCACCCAGCGGTAACAATGATAGGAGCGGTGGAAGTTCATGCCCGGCTTGCGGTAGTGATAGCAATCGGAGATAAGTCCACAAATATACCCTTCCCCACGGAGCAAATCAGCTATGGTTATGTCGCGTTCGGTAAGCGGCTCCCAAGGCCGGTAGGGCAGGGTCTGCTGACCGGTCATCAGTGCACAGCGGACCGGAATAGTGGGCAGGCCTTCGGGGTAGGCGTTATCGAAGACGATAGCGCTCCGGGCAAAGCGATCAATATTGGGGGTCTGGCAGGGCGGTACATTGTCAAAAGGCCCACTCCCACCGTGATAGACGCCGATGTGGTCCTGGCGGAAAC
>JALGTV010000282.1 GCA_029821215.1 Candidatus Zipacnadia bacterium
GCCAGCAGCGCCTTGACACACCACAGGTCCATATTCTCCATCAGTCGCCCCACCACCATTGAGCCCATCATAGGCAGTCCGAACAGCAGCAATGTCCTGACCGGGAATCCGGCCCGCGGCAGCTCCACTCCACTCCACCACCAGGCGAAAATCAGCCCGACCACCGAAGCCCCGATACTGCCCATAATCGCGCCCTTCACCGACAACCCCAACGCTACCAGCCCACAGACCAATATTGCCTTGGCTACCCAGTAGATAATCAAGGCGCCCGCCCAGCGGCCATAGCGGCGGCGGCCTCGGGAGACCTGAGCAAAAACGTGGAACAGGGGATAAGCAGCCAGATCAATGGTGAACAGCCATAGATACCCAGTCAGGCGGGGGTCCCCCAGCGCCCCGGCAATAACCGGTGCCGCGAGTATGCTCCCCGCCGCCAGCAGCAGCGAACATATTAGCGCGGTTTGGACAGCCGTACCCGCTACCTGTTTCCAGTTATCGGCGGCTCGGGCGACAAAGTGAACAGTAGAAGCAGATAACAGTGAGATTCCGCTCCACTCCCACCAGCTAATGACCGAGGTAACCACTGCCAGCACGCCGTACAGCTCCGGGAGCAAGGCCCGGGCCAGGTAGACATGGATGGCCAGGCCGCAGCCCGCCGCCACCATTCGGCCAATGACCGCCTTGGTGGTCCCCCGAGCCGTGGCGCGCTCCCGAAGCGGCCCGTCCTCCTTAGAGTTCATTAGTTGGTCGGACTTTCCCTTCATTAAGGTCTTAATGTCCTGGATGGTATGTGTCAGTACGCTTGTATTACGCGCCAGTAGTTGTAGTAATCTCTAAGGCGAGTCGTTCCAGGGCGCATTCTGTTATATCCTGGACCTTTTTGACCCTGTCCCCGATACGGTTGCGCAATTCATCTTGGTGGTCCCACACATACTGCACACGCTCTATCAAGCTGTCGGCTGTCACCTGTTCAATAGGTAGCATACAGTCCTCCAGTTCCAACATCTCCATTGTGCCCGTCATTTTCTGCATATAGGATATAGCAACCAGAGGAACGCCGGCCATGAGCGCGAAGATATTTGAATGGGTACGTGTGCCAACACACAGGTCAAAGTAGTCAAAGACACCACGGACGGTGGGCGGAGGAAGTGAGGTATCGAAGATAGTTGCACGTTCTCCTATGGCTTCCTTCAGTCTTTCGGTGACTGCCACATCGCAGCGGCGGTCGAACGGGAGCAGGCACAATTGCAAGCCAAGCGTATCTACCATATAGCGCCCTACTGCTACCATAGCCTCAAAGTAGCCTCGGCCAAACTCAGGGCGTCGGGAGTGATAATGCCACCCCATAATGTTTAGCCCAGCAATAGGAGCTTGTGCGTCTATCCCAATCTGGTTCAAGTAGGGATAGCATATCTCCTTATCCGCCGACTGCATAAGGAAGGTCAGGTCCCCGGACAATACTGTTTTTCCTGGCGCTACTCCTAAGCTAAGTGCGGTTTGGAGAGAAATTGGCTCGCGGACCAGCACTAAGGCAGCGCGTTGTAATACCCACTGAGTGAATTTGCGAGCCAGCCGTGTGCGGAGTGGGCCAATGGACTGGGGCAGCAAGAAGAGCGGCGTGCCCACCAACAAGGGCAAGGCTAACTGGTGCAGATGAAGTAGTGTAGAAAGAGTTCCAGTATCGTCTTGGAGTGGTCCTCCAGCAATGGCCAAGACTGCGTCCGCATTGGCGTAGATACGCAAAGTTTTATGATCCACAGGGTTCACGAGCCACCCAGAATCCTTTCCCCATCGCGAGTAGTTCACACACCAAGCCAAACAGCGCAGCAGGTTACTCAGACGGCGAAACTTGCCAATGAGGCCGGGTTCCCAGTCCGCCGCTACCGGCATCAATGACAAGTTGGGGTGGAGGTAAGCAGGCACTCGGCGGGGTTTGCAAGTTACAATCAGCTTGAATTGTGGCAATCTGCGAGTCGCCACGGCCGCCGCGCTATCCAGCAGTGCCCGGTCTCCCACATTCCCAGAATCCCAATGGGAGGCGATCACCAATAGT
>JALGTV010000027.1 GCA_029821215.1 Candidatus Zipacnadia bacterium
AGCCAGTAGAACACATTGATATGCGAGAATTCCTCAATATCCTGCAAGCCCTCGGCATACTCCGCAAAAATCTCAATGCGGGCGGTTTCGTCTTCGCCCGGTGCCGCCCGCTGCACAACCCCAATGGACGTTATTGTGTATTTCATCTGTTTCACATCGGCGGATTCATTCGGCATGGTAAACCTCAGTGATTATGATTAGACTCCTTGCCCTGGGCCGGGTGGGTGGCGGGGAAGACGAGAGGTTGTTCTTCGCTGGACGCCGGTTCCATCTCAATAGTGGTCTCGGAGAAGCCGAAGCGCTCGCGCAGGATACTCTCAATGGCCAGGTGCACTTGTCGCTGTTGTTGGGGGTCGCTGGCGGTCGCGGTGACGTGGGCGCTGATAGCCGTGCACACGCTCCAGGCGTGAATGTGGTGGACGCCGGTAACCTCATCCAGCGTGGTGACGGCCTGGGCGATTTCGTTCAGGTCAATGCCTCGCGGTACACTCTCCAGCAGGATGTAGACAGATTCGCGGCTGATGCGCACCGCACTGACCAGTATCAGCAGGCCGATGGCCGCACTGATTATCGGATCAATGATGTGCTGACCGGTGAGCGCAATTAGTACGGCGGCCGTCACTACCCCCACCGATGCCAGCAAATCGCCCATAACGTGCAGATACGCGCCGCGCAGGTTGATATCGTCGCCATGCCCCCGCAGCCGAAGCAGCACAACAGCGTTGACGGCCAGCCCGATGACCGCGATTATTAGCATCACCAGGGTCTTAACTTCCGCAGGCGCCACCAGTCGCTGGTAGGCTTTGTAAAAGATTACTGCGGCAATCGCCAGCAGCGACAGGCCGTTGATCAGGGCAGCAAACACCTCGGCGCGGTGCAGCCCGAAGGTATGGTGCTCGTCCGGCGCGCGCAGCGACAGGCGAAACGCCACCAGGGCCAGCACCAGGGCAAACACATCACCAAAGACGTGCCCAGCATCGCTGAGCAGCGCCAGACTGCCGGTCCACCAGCCGCCAATAAGCTCAGCAATCAATATCACCGCGGTCAGCGTTATGGCAAACCGCAGTTTGGGCTCCTTGACTTCGTCCGGGGACGTCAGTTGTATTGAATGGTTATGGTCAGCCAAAGTAATGCACTGCTGTTTATGCAATCCATGCAGTCGGAGTCATCAGCCCTTAACCACCGCCAGGGGGCGGAGGCGGGCGACTTTGCGGGACAGGCCGACGTTATGGGCCACTTCCACCACGCGGTCCACATCCTTGTAGGCCTCAGGCATCTCCTCAGCCACCGTCTTTTTGCCCGCCGCCCGCACCAGAATGCCCTGCTCCTTTAGTTCCTGGATAACCTGCTCGCCGCGTTTGCGTTTCTTGGCCGCTGTCCGGGACATACGCCGGCCGGCTCCATGGCAGGTAGAGCCCCACGACTCCTTCAGGGCCGTCTGGGTGCCCAGCAGCAGGTATGAAGCCGTGCCCATATCGCCGGGGATGAGGACCGGCTGGCCCAGGTCGCGGTATTTGTCCTGGACCAGCGGATGGCCCGGCCCCAGCGAGCGGGTCGCCCCTTTGCGGTGAACACACAATCGCTTGGTCTGCCCATTGACCCGATGCTCCTCAAACTTAGCGATATTATGGGTCACATCAGCGACCAGCACCATCCCCAGCTTCTCGCTGCCCTCGCGGAGGACTTTCTCAAAGGCCTCCCTGACCCAATGAGTGATTATCTGCCGGTTAACCCAGGCATAGTTGGCGGCACAGGCCATGTGGGCGAAGTAGCGCTGCCCCTCCGGGGAATCAATCGGTGCGCAGGCCAGTTGCCTGTCAGGCAGGTCAATGTTGTACTTGCGGACTGCTTTCTGCATCACATCCAAGGCATCATCGCAGACCTGATGGCCAAAGCCCCGCGAGCCAGTGTGGATCATTACCGTCACCTGGCCCGGCTCGCTGATGCCCAGCCTCCCCGCTGCCGCCGAATCGTAGATTTCATCCACCACCTGGATTTCCAGGAAGTGGTTGCCACTGCCCAGGGTCCCCGTCTGGGGTAGGGCGCGCTGGCGGGCGCGGCTACTTAGCCCGCTGGGATCAGCGGCTACCAAGCAGCCCCGATCCTCTACCGCGTCTACATCACCAGCCACCCCATACCCCTGACTGATGGCCCACCCGACACCGCCGGTGAGCAGGGCATCCAGCTCCCGGTCATTTAACCTGAGCCTGCTCTTCTTGCCGACTCCCGCCGGAATATCAGAGAACATGCGCTCGGTTAGGGCTGACAGGTGGGGTTTGACGTCACTGTGGGTGAGATTAGTCCGCAGCAAACGGACACCGCAGTTGATATCGTAGCCTACCCCGCCAGGTGAGATTACGCCTTCTTCAGTGTCAAAAGCGGCCACGCCTCCAATGGGGAAGCCATAGCCATAATGGCAATCAGGCATGGCCAGCGAAGAGCCGACAATCCCCGGCATGCACGCTACATTGGCGACCTGCCAGGGCGCACCATCACCCTTAATTTCAGCGAATAGCTCCTCATCAGCGAAAATGATGCCATCGGTGCGCATGCTGCCCCGTTGGGGCAGTCGCCACCGATATTGGTCAATCTGCTCAATCTTGCCTTCATATTCCTTAGCCATTGTCTGCTACTCCCTCCTCTTTTACTGCCCAATTCCTAACTATGCTCGTCGGGTGAGGCACCCTGTTGGGGCTGCTTACTGGGATTACAGATGGCGCATTTTTCTCCCCGCTCTATCAGCCGGCCACACCGGGGACAACGTTGGTAGTCGTGGGCTTGCTTCCACCACTCCAGGCGGTAGAAGTTGCGCATAACCCGCACGAATCGCTGGCGCAGTTCCGGCTCAGCAATCTGGGCTGCTATGTCATCAATCGCCTGCTCTTGGTCCGGGGCCAGCGGCTGGGCCTGAAGTTCAGGGAGAGCCGGCTCCCTAGTGCCGCCGGCACCAGTGCCTGGCTGGCGCCTGCGGCCCAGCCGGCCGCTGGTGGCCCGTATCTCTTTGATGAAATTACCGCCCAGACGCTGGTTAAGCTTCTCCAGGATTCTATCAGAGTCAAGCTGGAGCTGCTGGGCCCGGGGAGCCGAGTCGCAGTGGACCGTGAGTACGCCGTCGCTGACCCGCGTCACGGTGGTGTGCTGGCTATACCAGGAGCCTACTACCTCTGCCCACACTACTGCCGCCAGGATCTCGCGGCTCTTATGCAGGATGCCGTGTCTGGCCAGATACCTGTCCAGCATAGGGGCTAATTGGGTGAGTTTTCCATCGCGCTTCTCTACCATAGCCGTGACCAGCTCAGCACAGTTTAGATTCACTTCTGGCCGCTGAGGGTGAGTGTTCGCCGCTACTGGGGGCGAATGCGGCCATCAGTGATTTCATACCACGCGCCATAGTTACTTTCCCGCAATACCGAGCTACTTCCTGCACTGGTGATGAGGATTTGCTCAAACTGACCGGCCAGCTCCACCATCTTGGCCGCCCGCGCCGCATCCAGCTCAGAGAGGCAATCATCCAACAACAATATCGGCGGCTCGCCGCGCCGCTTTTGCATCACCTGCGCCTCGGCCAGTTTTAGGCTCAGCGCGGCCGTACGCTGCTGACCCTGAGAGGCAAATTGCCGAGCCGCATACCCATCAATGGCTACTGCCATCTCATCCCGATGGGGACCGATCACCGTGATGCCGCGGTGCAGCTCCTGCTCGTGGCTGCGCTCCAGCTCTTCGCGAAATACTTCAGCTTTCTCGTCGGGATCGTCAATACCGGCCAGGACACTATCATATTGCAAGGTCAACTGCTCACTATGATCGCTAAGAGTGGTATGGAGCTGGCCGGCGTCCTCGCCCAGAGCAGCAATAAAATTCTGCCGATCACCACTTATCCGGGATCCGGTTTCAACAAGCTGACTGGTCCAAGGAGCCAGGTCGCTACCCATAGCCCGACCGGCTTGCATCTGTTTGAGCAGTTCATTGCGCTGGCGCAGTGCCCGCCGATACCTTAACAAATCATCCAGGTAGCGGGGCATAAGCTGAGCCAGAGCAGTATTCAGAAACCGTCGGCGCACCGCTGGCCCGGCCTTAACTAATTGTAGATCGTCGGGCGAGAACAATACCGCCGGTGCCTGACCGACCAGTTCCGTTACCGAATCACACCTCACTCCATTCACTTCAATATGCTTGGCGCCATTCAGAACCGAGGGCAGGTCCTGCTCATCACCGGACACCGCGCCCCGTAGCACTATGCGGATAGATGGCGAGCTGGTATCCATGCCGCGGAATTGGCCAGAGATACTGCCCCAGCTTGCTGTCCAGTATACCAATTCCCGGTCACGGGTAGTCCGGGGCGACTTGCTGGTGGCCAGGACCAGGACCGCCTCTAACAGACTGGTCTTACCGGAAGCGTTAGGCCCCACAAATATGCTGACCCCGGGCGGCAGGTCCAGGTCAATCTGGCGGTAGCAGCGGAAGTTGTGCAGGGCGAGATGAGATATTTGCAATGTAAGTGATTGGCTCCGGGTGTTGGTAGTAGCCGAAAAACGCAGCCCCGGATTAGCTGTACCGGGGCTGGCATCACCTATAACTATATGCGGCGGTAGGTGACAGAGGTTGGGTCTCTGAACCTGCCTAACCTGGTTACATTATCTGCATGGGCATCAGCACGTATGTGTAGTCATCCCGACCGGCCGGTATAAGCATGCCAGGGTTTAGCGGCCCAGATAATTGCATTACCACTTCTTCACTATTGGCGACCTCCAGCATCTCCAGCAGATACTGGACATTAAACGCAATTTCAACAACTTCCCCTTCCAGCGTAGCCGGGACCTCTTCCTCAGCATGCCCAATATCGGGGCTATCGGCAGTTACCTGCAGCCCATCTTCAGTGCTACGCAGCACAACCCGGTTAGCGTCATCCCGGGCGACGATCAGCGCCCGCCGCAGGACTTGCTGGAGCCCCTCAGTGCCGATAGTCAGCGTCTTATCAAAGTCCTCCGGGATGACCTTCTCATAGTTGGGGAACTCCCCCTCTATAAGCCGTGAGCGCACGGTAATACCAGCCACAACAAACCGCACTTGGTTGGTGGAGATTGCTACCTGGACTGGCTCATCCGACTCATCATCCAATATGCGCACCAACTCAGCTAATACCCGGCGGGACACAATAGCCTGTTGGGTCTCCTCAACCGGGCACTGCACTCTCCGCAATGCCAGCCGGTAGGTATCGGTAGCGACGATAGCCAGCGATCCTTCCGCCAGGCTAAACAGCGCCCCGGTGAGTATCGGCCGGGTCTCATCGGGAGAGGTAGCAAAGATAGTTTGCTGAAGAATCTCACTCAGCTCGCTTTGGGGTAGTGAGAACTCCACCCCGTCGGTTAGTGGAGGAAGCATCTGGAAATCATCGGCAGATAGCCCCCGAATGTTGTAATGAACGGGGCCACAAGCAATAGCCAGGTCGTTGCTCTCATCAGCCTGGAGGCTGACCTGCCCCTCGGGCAGATTACCAGCTATTTCCGTCAATGTCCGCGGAGGCACAGTTATGTTGCCCTCATCGATAACCACTGCGGGAATGGCAGCATCCAGACTGATGTACTCCAAGTCGGTAGCCACCAAGCGCAGTTGCTCTCCCTCGGCCTGTAGATACACGTTATTCTGTACTGGCTGCGTGCTCCGGCCTGATACCCCACGTCCTACAATCTGCAGGGCATTATGTAGGTCAGCCTGCGCACACTTGGCATTGAGCATAGAAGGCTCCTCCCTCACGGTGTGATGCAGTTTTGAGAATAGTTATACAGTTGGTTAATAGGTTACAGTCTACCCGATGAGACAGTTTTACACAAGTAACTACTAAGAAGACATTTTTATTATAATATAGTAGTAGTAGTAGTAGGGACGTGGAAAGTGGGGAAAACCCCCCTCGGCCTTAGTCAGTCCGTCGGTGAAGGTGTGGATGACACAGCTTAAAACTCCATGAAGTTATCCACAATATCCCCAACTGACCTTATTATGCCCCATCGTCCCCAGTTTGTCAACAGGTTATGGACATGTTTTGAACGCCAGTGTAAGCAGAGGTTGGAGCAGGGCAACGCGGCTGTCCTACTGCGCCTGCAGTGCTCCCTTACAATCATTGATTAGCCACAGAACTGCTTCGTCATTAGTGAGCAGGTCGCTCACCTTATTGTAGGCATGTAGGACTGTACTATGGTCGCGGCCATCAAAGAACTTACCAATGGCGGCCAGAGACATATCGGTAAGTTCCCGGGCCAGATATATAGCAACCTGCCGGGGCCAAACCACTTCCTGGTTGCGCTTTGGCCCGCGCATAATGTCCACAGGGCAGTCCATTTGGGCGGACACATGTTCGACAATCTGTTCTATGGTTATCCGTTGGGTGGAGCTGGCGGTAGAATAGTCGGCGATGATCTCCCGCACTCGGTCCAGGGTAAGTTCTTCATTGGTCAATGAGACGTAGGCGCAAATCTTCAGCAGTGCCCCCTCTAAGACGCGGACATTGGATTCTATTTTCTGGGCGACATAGTCTAATATCTCCCGGGGCAAGGTTACTCCTTCGGCCTCGGCCTTCTTTTCGAGAATTGCCACTCGAGTCTCCACATCTGGACAGCGTAGATCGGCTACGATCCCCATCTCCAGGCGGCTGCGGAGCCGGTCATCCATTATTTGCAGATGCCGAGGAGGAGCATCACTGGCGATGACTACTTGCTTGTTAGTCTCGCAAAGAGTGTTGAAGGTATGGAAGAATTCTTCTTCGGACACAGGACCCTCAATGGTGGCGATAAACTGTATATCATCCACTAACCATACATCTACATAGCGGTGCTTGTAGCGGAACGCGCTCATCCGGTTGTCCCGCATGGCGGTGATAAGCTGATTGACAAAGTCTTCCGCCGATATATATACCACTTGAGCTTCAGGATGGTCCTCAGTAACTATATGGCCAATAGCTTGGAGGAGGTGGGTTTTGCCTAACCCGACCTTGCTGTGGATGAACAGTGGATTATAGCTTTTCCCCGGTGAGCGCGCCACCTGCTGAGCCGCCGCATGAGCAAAGCGGTTACAGTCAGCGACCACGAAGTTATCAAAAGTGTATTTGGGATTGAGAGGCACCGACGAGAATTCGCGCTCACCTGCCGGCGCCCGGCTATCCGCCGGGGATGACGTCGGTACCGGGGGGCGCTTGTTGTCAGATTCAATGACCTGTATCTCCAGTCCTACCGGCTCATCGAGCAGCTCAGTTAGGCAGGCACAGATGACTGACAAATGTCGCTCCTCTAGCCAGCTCTTGGCGAACTCATTGGGGACACCGAGCACAAAAGTATCCCCTTCATAAGCCAAGGGGACGGTATTGCGTAAAAAAGTGTCGCAGGTGGCCTGTCCCACCTGCTCGGCTAATCGGGGTAAAGCGGTACGCCATACCTCCTGCAGACTAACTGAGGTCACTTCGGGCATGCGGAGCTCCTTTCTCAATAACAAGGCGGGAGCTGGGCTAACTGGCGTGCTAATGCTCACCAAACCACGCAAGTTGGCACCAGCTACAGGTAATTGGTAAGCTTGCCAATGTCCGACCGCTGAGGGGAGCAGTGCAGTACTATGAAGTTGCAGCGAGTGTGCTGGCGAATCCTGCGGTTAGTGGTGTTGCAGTGTAGGAGTGTGAGTTTAGAGCAAATTACTGGATTCTGGGCTGTGTCACTAATTATACCGAGCGCCATTTTCCACCAAAGTTTTCCACAAATGTGGAAAACTGCCGCCGCTCCTGCCGTCCTCAGTCTATCACATCACCATCAGCCAGGTACAACCTATTATACAGCTTCTCCCTACAATTTGCAAGTATTTTGGCTAATTTTTTTAAAAAAACCTAAAGAACTTAATTTGCCAGCCGATAAACGCAGTTTGGGCCGCCGATATTTATGCTCAGGATGCTTAAAATGGTTCTACGTGTGGATCTCACCTGCCAAATGGCATTACCAGGAACGGGAGTACCGCTCGGATAGATTTCACCACGGTTACACAGTTCTCCACCGGGTTATCCCCATGTCTTGGACCACCTTATCCACAAGTTATCCACAACGGTGGATAACTCGCCTGACTCTTGACCTACACATAGATTAGAAAATCATAGGACAGGTCTATCGTCCCGATAGCGCACTTAGCACAAAATCAGACAAAGGTGCTTCTCGTGAGAACTACAGCACACCTGAGGTGACTTAGATCCTGCCAATGCCAAAAGGTTGGCAATCCGGTACGTTGGCGAATTACCGTCGCCGTTTTGGAGGGACATAGCTAACCATATTCCCTCTCGGTCCTCCTTCTCCTTGTGTCTCACCACTGATTGCGGCATTAATGTACTTCGGCTGGCGGCCGATAATAATAACAGGCCAGGGGCTGTCGCTACTGGATATCAGGGAAAGGAATCTTGCCGGCGGAGAAGGTGAACTCGGCCCCGGGGCGAATAGAGAATAAATCCCAACCATTATTGATAGATCTTAACGAGCAAAACTATGGGTACTTCTGCCTCTCACCGGTCTCCGGCTACACCTGAGTGGGATCGCGTAAGAGAACTATATCAAGAGCCGCACCCGGCACCGGGACAGATTGTTAGCCGGATAATCGCGGCGTTGGATCCCGCCACCCGCCACGAGCTGCACGACCAGGCGGTGGTCGGGTGCTTAGATACCCTGGTGTGGGGCAGTGCGGCGGTAGCTGAGCAGGGCCTGGAGGAGTTCCTCGCTGGTTTTCCCGCTATCACTGAGCCGCCGGTGGTGGCGCTGGCTGCTGACCTGCGTGATCGGGCCACTAACTATATCGTTGCCAGCGGTGCCGCGTCGCGATTCGGTGAGCTGGCGGTGGATGCCCTCAGCAATACGGTGCTGAGCGTGGCCGCCGGGGAGCAGGGGTTGCTCACCGTCCGGGCAGCTCAAGCTGAAGATAACTACGCCAGCTTTGCCCGCCAGGGGAATCTGTCCCAATTGGGTGTACACTTCTTTGCCCACGACTTTGACCGGGTCTTCCGCTATTTTGTCACGCGCGACCTGAGCGATTTCATCGGCACTGAGGCCCTACCGACGGTCAGCGCCGGTTCTCGGCTGGAGGACCAGGTGGCCCGCTACTGCCGCAGCGGGGCCCAGCAGATTGACTTGAGTGCCTACGAAGACCAGCTTCAGCAGATTGTAACCCTTCCTATCCACGATCGTATCCAACGCCTGCAGCCTCTCGCTGCTAAGGGAATAATTAGGGGGCTGGAGGTGTTGGCGGGGGGCGCATAATCCGTGGCGGTTACTGTTGTCCAAACTGAAGGGCTATCTCCCAGCGTGCTGGCTCGCCACCCGGAATTGGCGGTCGCCGACTGGCAACTGGATTGGCGTTCGCCGCGCCGGAATGCTGTCTGTACCCTGGCGGATTTGTGCTCCCAGCAGCCCGGGCCCCTCACCGACTTGGCCCAGGATTTCGTGGATGTGGCTACCGCTACCTACCTAACTGACATTTCCGTGCCCCGAGGTCGTAATGAGCAGTGGGTTCGGGAGGTGGAGCTGGTGGTAGCGGTGCGGGAGCTGGATTTCTGGGAGTCAGTGGCCGACCAGTTTATGCGCCTGATCCAGCTCCTGACCGGGGACAATTTTCGGGTTGCTTTCTATCCGCGCGCCAATGACAGTGACACCGCCGGCTCCGCGCCGGCCACCGCCCCTACCGATCCCGCTGCTGACTGTGTCTGTCTGCTGTCGGGCGGAGTAGACTCGTTGGCCGGGGCAGTTATGCTGCTGCGAGCTGGCCGCCAGCCGCATCTGGTCATGCACTATTCGGGTAATCCCACCGTACGTTCGGCTCAGGACGTGACCAGCAAGCTACTGGATACTCAGTGGCCTGACCAGAGCCGGTTCAGTGGGATTCACATCGCTCCTGATACTCGCAGCCCCGATGCCCTCCCTTACCCGGAGCCTGACATGCGTGAGCCTTCCCGGCGGGTGCGGTCGCTGCTATACTTGGTGCTGGGAGCCGTGACCGCCGCGTCCGCCGGACTTGAGGAAGTATACATGGGGGAGAATGGTGTGCTCACCGCCGGCCTGCCCCTGACCATCGCCCGCAGTGGCAGTCTGTCCACCCGCAGTACCCATCCGCAGGTAATCAATCAGTTCAATGGCCTGTGCGGCCAAGCCGGCTGGAACTGCCGGGTGCAGAATCCGTTTGTGTATCAGACTAAAGGGGAGCTAATACGTGACATCCTGCGGCCGGCCCTGAGTCCCCTGGACATTCAGAAATCCGTCTCCTGCTGGATGACCGGACGGGCTAATAGGCAGTGCGGGGGCTGCATACCGTGTCTGCTGCGGCGCATCGGTATGTTGGCGGCGGGCCTGCCAGATGAAGCTTATATGATGGACTTGCTAAGTAATCCCTTGGCTCACGCTGGCACCGACGCCTTCACCAACTTGGTTGACCTGCTCAACCATGCTGCTACTGTACTGGCCCACAGTGACGAGGAGTTGATCCACCAGTTCCCCCGGCTGCTTGACTTGACTCGCGCCGGGGTATCAGTATCCGAGGTCATCGCCACGTTGCGCCGCCACGCCACCGAAGTCCACCAGGTCATCACCACCCACTTCCCCGCCTCCGCCCGCCTGCTGGAAGTGCTGTAGCTGCCGTCTGCTAATTCCGTTTCACTATGGCACAGTGACGACAAACATTCTGACCGACGACCAATTGCCACCATCTACTACGACGCACGGGCCGTAGTAGTGGCCATTGCCCGAGGGATCGTAACTAATGCATTGGTTGCTGGTAATGTTGGGGTCAATGGTAAAAGTCACCGCGCCCTTGACATCCGTGGTCATAGTCACGGCCTGTCCCCCATTGGGATGGGGCTGCTTGCCTCCCCAATAAGAGAAACTGTAGATATAGGGCCAGTATGAATAGGGGCCCTCAGTGAAAGTGCCGGTGGCGTCTACCGCGTGGGAACAGAAAACTCTAATGGTGCCCCCGCACAGTCCGCCTCCACCACCCCAAGTCGGTGTGATCGTTATCGTTTCGCCCGGATGAGCGACGGTAGTGGAAAGAATAACGTCGGAGCAGCCTGACCGCCAGTAGTCAAAGTCAACTACGTTAGGGTCACACGGACCGCGCAAGGTAATTGTGCTCTGCGCTTCGCCCAGATACTGGTGCTCTCCAATTCCCCCTTCGGGTACCAGGTAGGCTTTGACGGTGACGGTCTCGGTGGCGTTATCCGCTACATCGTCAACCACATAGGTTGCTCGCTGAGCGGTGGAATCAAATTCGGTGCCCGAATGACCGCGATCATCCTGCAGATGACCGTAAGCGCCTGTAGTGCTCCAATGATATGTGAAATCCCCGGTTATTCCTCCCACAGTGCACAGTAGTTCGACCGATTGGCCGAATGTAAGCTCAGTAGTTTCGGGCTGCAGGCGCACGTTGGGCTTGACCGCGGTTACCTCCCACTGGCGGGCGCGCTCCTGGCACAGGCCCACATGAGTTAGCACGATCCCCAAGTCAGCACCAGCCAGGACCGAGTCCACTGCCCCCATAATGGC
>JALGTV010000283.1 GCA_029821215.1 Candidatus Zipacnadia bacterium
CAAGGCCCCGGCTGACGGCAGGCCAGGAATGATTTGCTCGCGGAAAACTACCGGATCAATCTTGCACCGCTTCAGCTCGGCAACGAAGTCGGCCACATCATCCCGGAACTGGGAACTGCGCCGCAGCCGCTCATCGCGATAATAGCGGGCCTGACTGGCAGCTTGGGCGATGGTGTGTCCAATAAGCAGTCGCTCGGCCAACGGTCGTATGATCCCTCGCCCCAAGTGAGTGGAACTCTGTTGGAGGATCTGTTCAGCCAGGCTCTCGTAGGTCGCAATGACGGGCATAACGCTGCGCTTGGTCTGCATACTAACGCGGGCGAAATCCTGCCGCAGATGCTGCTGGGCAGCTCGGTCCAGCCCGAGGGCCAGCACCCGCACCGGCGAGATGTCGTTGCTGAGAATTGCATCGGTGACCGTCGCCACCAGATAGCTGCGGATAAGTTGGATAGGCGGCGGTTTCGGCATAAGTGCCCCGTAATTAAGGAGTCCTCATGCGGGGTATGTTTTTGTTAAGGATAATTATAGTTTTCAATTGCGCTGACCCCAAGTAAGCCCAGAATGTCGGGCTTTAGCTCCCGTTATCTGAAACAAATTTCCCCGTGGGCTGGAAATTTCCTGCCCTAACCGCAATTGTAATAGTAGAAGGGGCAAAACAAGCGGTGAGTGATGGCCATGAGCAGTAGTAACGGAGTCGCTGAGATAGATTGGCTGGACAAAACCCAGATATATGCCGCCCTGGCAGTATGTGATGACCCGGAGGAAGCCAGCGCGGTTCTGAAGCAGACAGGCCTGGATATTTCGCCCGCGCGGCTGCGATATTATACCCGGAATGGCAATGGTCGCCTGCAGCGGATGAACCAATCGGGGAAGGCAGGTCAATTGTTGGGCAAGCCAGGGCGGCATCTGGGGCGGATACAGCGGATAGATAGGCTGACCCAGTGGATAGAGGATCAAATTATGGCGCTGGGCGACCCCGATAAGCTGGACCGTGAACGGGCAGCGGTACTGCATCGGTATCGAGAGATTATGCAATTGCTGTGCGAATACGATGGGCCGGCGGGAGAGGATACGAATCAGAGAAGCACTGACAGCGAAACCGAGACTGACCGGCAGGTCCAGGAGGGTTTGAGTCTGCTGGAACTCATCAGTAATGGACAACCACCAGAGGAAGTTTTTGACCAGCTTATATCAGACGCCGCCCGCCGCGTGGCGGCAGCATCGGGAACAACTTTCCCACCGCCTGAGCCGTATCAGCCCTCGCTGGCGTGATTTGGTGGAGAACTTTGAACAACCACCGGCTCCGGTAGAGGAATTCGTCAATAGTCCGCTTTACCTGAACCTGAAAGGCCGCGTCTACCCCCAGGTACTGCGTAGCCTAACAGAGATACTGGAAGGGGACTACACCGAGGCGGCCGTCTGCTGGGGAATCGGGGCGGGCAAGTCGTTTCTGTCATCGCTGGCTATTGCCTACCTGCTTCACCGTACCCTCTGCCTGCGCGATCCGCAGGACTACTACGGCCTGGCGCCGGGCACTACCATCGCCTTTATGAATATGGCGCCCACGGCCCTGCAGGCCCAGCGCATTGTCTTTACCGAAATACGCAATCGGATTAGCAACTCGCCCTGGTTCCACAGCGATTTCGCCCGGGCGAAAGTGCTGCGGAGCGAATTGCGTTTTCCCAAGGATATTGTAGTGGTGCCCGGCTGCTCAGCCGAGACCTTCCCGTTGGGCTATAATCTGTTAGGGGCGGTGGTAGATGAAGCTGCCTGGTTTATTGAGGCCACCGACGGCCACCGCGATTATGCCGAGGCCATCTATAATGCCCTACAGCGGCGTATCCGCAGCCGATTCTTTGACGAGGGGCTACTTATTCTCATCTCCTCGCCGCGTCATACCGAGGACTTTATAGAGCGTAAGTTGCAGGAGGCGGAGACGAATCCGCAGATATATGCGTCGCGAAAAGCCGTCTGGGAAGTGAAGCCACCAGGGACATACTCCGGTGAGATCTTCCAATATGGCGATTTAGAGATTCCCATTGAGTACAAGCAGGACTTCAAACGCAATCCTCAGCGGGCTCTGCGGGACTTGGCCGCCCGGCCCACGGAGGCCCTGGAAGCCTTCTTCAGTGCCCCCGAGGCCATTGAGGCCGCCTGTGATCCGAATATGCACTGTCCACTGGACGAAATGGGCCGGTGGGCAAGCTGGTTTGCAGCTCCCGACAACTGCCCTCGGTATGTTCACATAGACCTGGGTGTCAAATATGATGCCTGCGGCATCGCTATGGCCTATTGCCAGCCCAGTGGCGATAACCCCGA
>JALGTV010000284.1 GCA_029821215.1 Candidatus Zipacnadia bacterium
GACCACGCTGTCAGTCGTGTTCTCTGGTGCCGTCCAGATGGGATTCTGCTTGGTGGAGTCGTCAAAAGTGCCCGCTTCTGCACTCCATTGATAGCTCAAGGTGTGACCGAGACTATCTTCCGCAGTCACGCTGCACTGGACCTGTCCGCTGGAATCTACGGGATTAGGGTCGCCGGCCGGCCCAGCGGTGATTGTTACCTCATCAGCCGGCTGGGCAGTCTCTTTCACCACGATGCGCATACATTTGTCAGAATTCATTGTGAAGACTATGGGTCCGTCACCGTTTATTATTTCCCACCCCGGGCGGGGGGTCACCTCAACTTTAAGCTCGGTGCCCTCTAACATGGGAAGGCATGCCCATATTGTACCATACTCTTTCGCAGGATTATGAAAGTGGAAGCTCCACCACTTGCCGGTTGGATCCTGGACAATGAAGTCTACCGTCCAATAGTACTTGAACTCGGGCACATAGTACCCATCATAGCAGCATGATTCGGAGTAGTAGATTTGCCGGCGATTGTTCTCGTAGTTACCATCATCGGGCAGGCCAGCTCCTATGCTCTTCCCGTCACCTAAATGCAGGTCACTGTGGCACACCCTCCCACAGGCATCTATGTAGCCCAGCCTGGCCCCCCTGGGTGCGGTCTGGCCCATAATCAGGTCGCTCCAGACCATGCACGGGATGTCATTAGGCACTACCAGATAGCTGTCCTTGGTGGAATCGGGAACGAACTCCTGGCCCAATACCACCTGGCGGTAACCTGTCTCGTACGCACACTCTACAAACCGACCACAGCCGCCGCCGGTGGTATAGACGACCTCTCGGTACATATACCAGGCCCAGTCAATGGCCTTTTCGATGATCTGCTGCTTCTGGGTTTCGGTCAGGGATGGAGAGTAACCAGGGGTAAGAATCTCGTACGTTATGTAGACCGGCGGCGCCGTCTTGCCGTAATACTCTTGGTAAAAGGCATCGTCCATTATGGGCACCAGCCCGTCAATGTTGCTCGGCCACCCCGCGGCGACGGGACTTAGCAGGCTGGTCACGACTAACAGATGCACCCATAGTCGGCTCATGTTCACTTCTCCTCGGGTACAGGACAGCGGTATTGAGAACTCCGGGCTTCCCTATTTCCCTGATTGTTGTTGGTCTGTTCTTCGAACCTGCCAGGAATTCTTTCTCGCGGTGGCAATGTATCCGGAAAACCAGCGCTCTGCCGCCTTTCCTGGAGATTCTGCCCACGATATACTTCGCCCTAAAGTTCATGTTCCCATAGTAGGTCCTAGAGGCTACCACTATCTCATCGCCATGGTGGCCCACATCAATGGCTCCTGGATAGAGGTGTATTTGAATGGCACGTGCAAGGTTGCCGCCCGAACTGGCTGAATCGGGCCTGCCGCCAATATTACAAACGCCAGGGCAATCAACCTTACTTTCGCTCGCATCGCCATCATCCTCCTTATATTACTCAGTGCCTAATTGCTAATTGTCGGTGCTCTATATTCGTCGTTAGTTGTGCTTAGTCCTTCTTAGTTACAAAGTTATTTTTAGTGCTTATCTTTCTTCATTATAATATTATGTAATGTAAGTCGTATAATATCAAGAAACAGTCAACAAAAAGGCTCTTAGTACGTGGTTATATTGCCGCAGCCGAACTTATCTATCCAGTATTTGCAGGCGATCGGCCTCTGCGGGAATGGAGCCGGGTTCAACCAGCTTCACTTCCACCGCCAGACCCAGGGTTTGTTGGAGTCGGTCCTTGATTTGCCCTTCCATTCCTATCAGCCGGCGCATCTGATCGGGGGTGGAATCGGGAGAGAGTTCAACATGCACTTCCAACCGCTCCCGGGCCGTGGTCACTGGGTCGATGGTCTGTAGCGCCTGCGGCAAGAGACTGCTTACTGTCTAATCTACGTCCAAGTCATGGTCGCTGAGCCAGCCTGCCAAGCTGCTGGCTGGGCCCAGATAGACAGGACCACGCCAATGTGCTGCTGCCACTAATCCACGCCGGTATCATG
>JALGTV010000028.1 GCA_029821215.1 Candidatus Zipacnadia bacterium
TACCTGTTATTGGCATCGGCGGCAGTGTTGCGCCGGAGGCAGCGGAATTATATGAGCATGGGTTCACCGCCCTGTTCTCTTGTGTTAATGAGCCGATGAGCCTGACCGAAGCCATGGAGCCGACTGCTGCCCGCCGCCTGCTGCGCTTTACCGCCCGACAGATTACTCAACTACTGGTGGCCGGTATGGGGTGCTGAGCATTGAACATGAAGACCGGGCCTGGGGGCGAGAGGAAGGGTTTATTAAGGGCCTGCGGCACCTGGAGCAGTTTGTCTGAAACTACCCTCACCCGCCTGGTAAGGCCACCGAAGCAGCCAATGATAGATAGCAGTTGTCGGCCACCATTAAAGGGCGACAACCAATAGACAATTATGGCAACGGTTAGACCTTTTCGTGGGTGGCGTTATAACCCGCAAAAAATAAGAAACATGGCCAGCGTGCTGGCACCGCCGTATGATGTGATAGGCGAAGCGCAGTTTGCCGATTACTGCGCGCGTAGTCCCTATAATATCGTTCATCTGACCCTGGGTATTGCTCCATTTTCACCGGACCCCTATCGGTCTCGGTATCCGCAGGCAGCTCATGATTTGTGGCATTGGCGGCATGAGGAGATACTGATTCAGGAACAGATGCCCGCAGTTTATGTGTACGAGCAGGACTATGAGGACCCGCTGGAAGGGCCAATTAGGCGGCGGGGTTACATCGCGGCGGTTAAGTTACACGCCTACGAAGAGCAAGTAATACTGCCCCACGAGCAAATCCGGCCGGCGGTCAAGACCGACCGCTGGTCTCTAATGCGGGCCTGCAAGTGCACTTTCAGCCAGATCTTCGGCTTGTTCTCGGACCCAAGTCGGACTGTTGAGAAGTTAGTGGAGCCAGTTGTGCCACCAACACCGGAGTTTGAGGTTACGGATGACGAGGGGGTCGGGCACCGTATGTGGTGCCTGACCGATCCAGAAATTATTGAGGCTATCAGCGCCGTCATGGCCGACAAGCAGATTATCATCGCCGACGGCCATCACCGCTATCAGGCGGCTCTGGCCTATCGGGATGAGATGCGCAGTCAGCAGGGCATCATTGATGAGGCTCCCTGGGAATATACCACGATGTTTCTGTGCAACACCGAGGCAGACACTTTGACTATCCTGCCCTCGCACCGGTTGATCAAGGAGCTGCCGGTGGCGGCGTTTGCTTACTTACAGGATCTGTCCGGGAAGTTATTTGCCGTCAGCGAGCATAGGCTGCCTATGGCTTCGGCCCAACGCAGTACGGCAATGCACAAGCTGCTCCAGCAGATGCATGAGGCCAGAGCTGATAATCATATCTTTGCCGTTTATACGGGCAACACCGAAGCGTGGCGGAAGCTGGACCTGTCGGTATTGCACTATATCATCCTGCAGAAGCTCCTGGGGCTTAGCGGCCGATATCTGGAGAGCCAGAAAAACATATCATTTGCCAAAAACGCTGAGGAAACCCTGGCGCTGGTTGATAGAGGAGAGTCGGCCATAGCCATATTAGTCAATCCACCCAGAGTCTCCGAGGTGATCAAGGTGGCCCAGGCCGGTGACCAGATGCCCCAAAAAGGGACTCATTTCTACCCTAAGCCGCGGGCGGGCGCAGTCATTTATGATTTACAGGTGTGAGGTCATATCTGGTAATTTCTCCAGCTTTGGTAAACAGTTGATTGTAAGCCACAGGCTGTAGAAGAATGTACAAACTGAAGGGAGGAACTAACTGGTGGCCCGACGCATCAGAATAACAGCCGGTGAGGTCAGTGCGACTGCGGAACTGAATGCCACCCAGACCGCCGAGTTGATTTGGGAGGCCCTGCCCATAGACAGTACCGCCCAGAGGTGGGGCCAGGAGATATACTTTGATATTCCAGTCAATACTGGCAACGAGAAGGGGCAGGAAACAGTGGAGATGGGCGATTTAGGTTACTGGCCGCCGGGGACAGCTTTTTGCATATTCTTCGGGCCCACCCCGATGAGTGAGGGCGAGGAGATCCGCCCAGCCAGTCCGGTGACAGTATTTGGCAAGATCGAGGGCGACCCGACCAGGTTCAAGTCAGTAGCATCGGGGACAGCCATAAAAGTCACCAAAGCTGAATAGCCACTGACCGGCATGGTCAAAGGTATCATCAGTTATCCAATTTACCATTACAGGAGGAAATGTGAGTGGGTTACTTACTGGGTTTTGATGTAGGCACCACGGGGAGTAAAGCACTGCTGATTGACGAAGCCGGCAATGTGGTGGGGCGGGCGCTGAGCGAATATCCGCTCAGTACGCCCCGGCCTAATTGGGCGGAACAGGATCCCCGGGATTGGTGGGATGCTACGGTGGCGGCTACCCACAGTGTGCTGGCCGAAGCAGAGATATCAGGAGAGCAGGTGGACGGGGTGGGGCTGTCTGGACAGATGCACGGCTCGGTATTTCTGGATAAAGATGATGAGGTAATTCGGCCAGCTATTTTGTGGTGCGACCAGCGCACCGCTGAGCAGTGCCAGTGGATCACCGCAACTGTCGGTGAGGCCGACATCGTCAAGGAAACCTGCAATCCAGTACTGACCGGCTTTACTGCGCCCAAGATTATCTGGCTGCGAGACAATGAGCCAGAAAACTACGGCCGAGTGCGTAAAGTACTGTTGCCCAAGGACTATATCCGTTTCCGGTTGACCGGCGAGTATGCCACCGAAGTCAGTGATGCCTCGGGGACCTCGCTGTTTAATGTGCCGCAGCGGCGGTGGTCCCAGCTCATCCTGGATCGCATTGATTTGCCAATTGATTTTCTGCCTCAGGTCTATGAGTCTCCGGAGGTTACCGGCACTATCAGCACTCAAGTGGCAGAACTGACCGGACTGAAGGCGGGCACGCCAGTGGTCGGTGGTGGGGGTGACCAGGCGGCCGGGGCGGTGGGCAACGGCATTGTCCAGACAGGGGTGGTGTCCTCAACAGTAGGCACTTCAGGGGTGGTGTTCGCCTACCTGGATAAGCCGCTGATGGATGAGCAACTGCGTACCCACACTTTTTGCCACGCTGTCCCGGGCAAATGGCACGTGATGGGAGTGATGCTGTCCGCGGGTGGTTCACTGCGCTGGCTGCGCGATAGTTTATGTGCTGCCGAGCAAGCGGTAGCCGCTAACACGGGCCGTGATCCATACGAGTATATGACTGCCGCGGCCGCTACGGTGCCGCCGGGCAGCGAAGGATTGTTATTCTTGCCCTACCTGACCGGGGAGCGCACTCCTTACCCCAATCCTGATGCCACTGGTGTTTTCTTTGGCCTGACCCTGCGCCACACCAAGGCCCACATGATTCGGGCTGTCATGGAAGGAGTGGCCATGGGGCTGCGCGATTCGCTGGAGATAATCAAAGACATGGGGGTAGAGCTGACCCAGATTAGAGCCTCCGGTGGCGGGGCACGAAGCCAGTTGTGGCGGCAGATCCAGGCCGATGTAACTGGCTGGCCCCATTGTACTATCAACGTGGACGAGGGCCCGGCCTTAGGGGTGGCGCTGTTAGCCGGGGTAGGAGTGGGAACATACAATAGCGTGGCCGAGGCATGCCAGGCGACGATTGCAGTGGTGGACGAAGTAGAACCGGATGCCGCCCGGCAACAGTGGTATCAAGGCTACTATCAGCTATACGGGCAGTTGTATCGGCAACTGGAGGGCAGTTTTGAGGTTAGGCAGCGGCTGGTGCTGGATCAGTCGCGGTAGGGCTATCACGACGGCAGCCTGGATCAGTAGATAGCGAGTGATAAAATTGGTAGGGACCCAGGGTCGGCGAGGGGCAATTTCGGGCCGATGACGGATTTTGCCGGAAATGGGTTTGACAATGGCAGCGACATTCTGATATAATGATTGGCAAGTGTACACCAGGGGACTAAATACGCGAGCCCACGGGCCTGGTAAAGGCGACTGGCGAAGGAGGCTATAGTCGTATGGCCAAGAAAATTTTAGTTGTTGATGATGAACGCCACATTGTCCGGCTTGTGCAGGTTAACTTAGATAGAGCGGGATACGAGGTAGCAGTAGCTTATGATGGGATAGAGGCACTGAAGAAGGTAAGCGAAGACAAGCCCGACATGGTGATCCTGGACGTAATGATGCCGCGCATGGACGGCTTTGAGGTGCTGAAAAAGCTGCAGGCCGATGAGGACACCAAGGATATCCCGGTGATAATGCTTACTGCCAAGGCCCAGGATGCCGACATCTTTAAGGGTTGGTCCTCGGGGGTCAGTTCATATTTGACCAAGCCCTTTAATCCTCGGGAGCTGCTGACTTTCGTGGAGCGCATCTTCCAAAGCATAGAAGAACCAGGCACAGGCGGCTATGATGAGGAGACAGTCTGGGAAGTGTAGTCACGGGAACGCCGCTGACCCGCGCCGATAATCAACGAGAATGCTTTTTGGGGACGCTAACTATAGGCGTCCCCAATTTCTATAGGGATATAACGGATCAAGTTAATCCAGTATGGGTCATATGTTTGACAAACCCCATCCGGCGACTATAATACCCACGATGTACTTAAATAACCACCAACCAGTGGAGTTGTGTTGGCTGATATGTCGCTAATGCTGAGACTGTTACAATTTGGGCGGCGGTATCGCTGGCAAATAGCAGGGGCAGTGTTGTTGGTTTTCCTGGCCACTGGCTTGAATATGTTGCTGCCGTGGATATTTGGCACCATCATTGACAAGTTGGTGGAATTTGATGCGCTCAATGCAGCCGAGCGGACGGCGGCCCGTCCCGATATCACCCGCTTCATTGTAGTTATTTGTGTAGTGCTGGGCGGAATATATGTGGCCCAGTGGATTGTTAGCTACATGCGTAGCCTACTGCTGCTGGTTGTGGGCAACCGCATCGTTTTTGACATCCGCCAGCGACTGTTCCGTCACCTCCAGCGACTCTCTCTGCGGTTCTTTGAGACCAATTCCAGCGGCTGGATTATGTCTCGGGTACTGTATGATGTCGAGGCAGTCCAGAGTATTCTCAGTAATCAGTTAGTCGACATCATTACCAATGTCGTCACCATGATAGTAGTGCTGATCATTCTGTACTGGTATAGTTGGCAACTGGCGATAGTGGCGACGGTGGCTCTCCCTCTGTATGTGCTCAACTTTCTGCTGCTAAAGCGGCGCATCCGTCACCTTTCCCGAGAGGCCCGCAGCCAGTATTCCCAGGTGTACGCTACTCTCTCGGAGGCCATCTCCGGGATTCGGGTCATCAAGTCCTTCGCCCGCGAACAGTGGGAAGCCCGCGGCTTTGTCAAGGAGATTCGCCAGACCATTCACCTCAATATCAATCTGGGCCGGTGGCGAGCTATACTCGGGGTCAATGCTGGTCTGCTCACTCAAATAGCCAATGTGGCGATCCTGGCAATCGGCAGCTACTTGATTCTCTACACCGATACCTTCACCATCGGCGGTCTGGTGGCCTTCCGCACCTATGTGAGCATGCTGTATACCCCGATTATTGCCCTGGTTACCATCAGCGATGTAATCAACTGGGCATCGGCGGCGATGGAGCGCATCTTCGAGACCCTGGATACCGTTCCCAGTGTCCAGGAAGCCAAGGAGCCGATTCGGCTACGAAAGATTGAGGGCCGCGTGGAGATGCGCCATGTGTACTTCTCCTACGAACCCACCGAGCCAGTGCTGCGGGATATTAACTTAGTGGCCGAGCCCGGGCAGGTAATTGCCCTGGTGGGGCCGTCGGGGGGCGGCAAGACCACTATGGTCCATTTGATTCCTCGGTTCTACGACCCCACTTCGGGCCAGGTACTTATTGATGGCCACGACCTGCGGGATGTTTCGCTGCGGAGCCTGCGACAACAAATAGGTATGGTGATGCAGGAAAGCTTTCTGTTCTCCGGCACCCTCCGCGATAACATAAAATACAGTAAGCCCGGTGCCAGTGAAGAGGAAGTGGTCCAAGCCGCCATCGCCGCCAATGCCCATGACTTCATTATGGACTTTCCCGACGGCTATGAGACCCGCGTAGGCGAGCGCGGCGCTCGTTTGTCCGGAGGCCAGCGCCAGCGCATTACCATCGCCCGAGCTATTCTGCATAATCCGCGCATACTTATCCTGGATGAGGCCACCTCAGATCTGGATTCGGAGGCTGAAGCTCTCATCCAAGAGGCACTGGAATATCTGATGCAGAACCGCACTACTTTCATCATTGCCCATCGGCTTTCCACGGTAATTAACGCCGACAAGATACTGGTCGTGGAGGAAGGGGAGATAGTTGAAGAAGGCACACATGCCCAGTTAGCAACGGCCGGCGGGGTCTACGAGAGACTCTGTGAAGTGCAGTTCAAACAGGCCCAGGACAAAATAGAGAAGCATCAGGCAAACGACCAAAAGGCTCGCTCAGCATAACAATGGACATCTATGCGCTGGCCAGCTAATACGAGTATATCTTCTGATAAGGTTAGGATGGGGCAACGGCGCTTACTGTGGGTAGCTGTCACTCTGGTCTTATTGATGGTAGACGTCCGGCTTGGCTGGGCAACAGGTTCAGGGGCAACGGGTTTATCATCGGCAGTTGAGCTGCGGGGGGTATGGGCCCGCTATTGCGGTATCCCCACCTGGGATGAGACTATCCGCTGCCTGCATGAGGCTAATTTCAACGCGGTATTCCCCTATGTTTGCAGTGCGGGGGTGGCCTACTATCCCAGTAGTATCCTCCCGCCTTCTGAAACGGCTGGTCCGGCTGACTACCTCGCGGCAGCGACCAGCGCAGGGCACAGGTACGGGGTAGAAATCCACGCCCGGATGCTGGTGCTGGAAACCCTATTCGCTGCTGAGGCGACCAAATTGGACCTGGCCCGGCAGGGTCGGTTGATGCAAGACGCCGACGGTGAGAGCCTGCCCTGGCTGTGCCCCACCAATCCCTACAATCGTGAGCAGGTCGTAGGAGTGGCCACAGAAATAGTACGCAATTATCCGGTGGCTGGTTTGCAGCTTGATTACATCCGCTACCCTCATCAGAATTGCTGCTTTTGTGAGCACTGCCGTCGCAAATTTATCCACGATACGGGAGCCTACATCCAAAAGTGGCCTCAGGATGTGATCTCGGGCAGCTATAAGGAGGCCTTCAATAGCTGGCGCCGACAGCAGATTACCAGTCTGGTGGCAGAGATCACGGCGGCAGCCAAGCTTGCCCGGCCCCAGATTGCTGTATCGGCGGCTGTATTCCCCGATTGGCCCTCGGCCCGCAATAGGTTCGGACAGGATGCGGCCTCGTGGGCTGAGCAGGGCCTGGTAGACTTCATCTGCCCTATGGATTATACTGCTAATATAGGGACCCTGATTGGCTGGCTGCAGCAGCAAATGACAATGGTGGGCGGACGGGTACCGGTAGTGGTGGGATTGGGGCCATTCAGTGATAGCTGCCAGTTTGATGGTCCCCATCAACTGCTGGACCAAATCCTGATTGGGCGCGACGAAGGCGCTGAAGGCTTTGTAGTATTCAACTATAACCAGCAGTTCGCCTATGATTATCTGCCGTACCTGGTGATGGGTGTGACCAGTACGCCGGCAGCGATCTGGCCATGGCTATGATACCTCACCCCCTTCCCCGCGCCGTCGCCATGCCTCCTTCGCCATAGTAGCCTATGGCTACGGCGGCTGAAAGCAGCTTTGGCGTATCGGCAACTCTCCGTTGCGGAGAGGGACGAGCACTGAGCCAGGAAGGTGATATATGCACATTAGTGGTCAGTGGTCAGGGAATGCAGACAGGAAATCGGAAACAAACCCATAAACAACGCGTAGCGCAGGTTCTTAACCTGCGTAATCAGTGGGGCGAGGTTAGAGAACCTCGCCTACGCGCTTCCCGCCTCTGCTGTTTAGGAGGGTTGTGTCAAGTGTAGCCAGGTCCCCGCGCCTTGAGTGGGTCAATCCGCCGTTGCTGACCACTGACCACTATCCACTTCACTGCTGCATCCCCCACGGGGACGGGGGCATTTTACGCACTGTTTTGGGCTTCTGGACTTTGCCGCCTGCTTGCTGGAACTCCGCCAGAATCTGACCACCGGCACCTTCTTCCCAGAACTCCGGACGTTTGAAGGCCCCAGGATAGTGGCTGATGTCAGGAATAATAGTATCTACGCGCCGCGAGCCATCGGGCTTCAACACGGCAGCCCGCAGGAATTCAGGAGGAAAGGCCATCTTGGTATCCAGGACCGCCAAGCGTGACCCGTATTCAGCCTGATATTCATCAACTGTCTCTTTGCTCCAGGTCAATAGCAGTACCTTAGCCCCAGGGTCAATAGAGGGCAGCCCATAATCAAACTGCACCGCAGGCGGGAGTTGAGGCTCAGGCAAGGACACTTCCCCCGAGTACTCGGGTATAACTGTAACTACCTCACGAGGTCCCAGTTCTATCCCCGTGATCGTCACCCAATGCTGACCATAGCGGCTGAAGGGTGGCTGCTGGTGACCACCGTGTTGTTGCCAGGTGCCCGCCAGTCCTGATAGCTCCCCATACAGAGGCACGGTCAGTTGCAGGGTTAGATTCTTCTCACCATTACCCTGGCAGGTGACGCGGCATCGCTGGCGATCCAGTTCCAGGCGCAGGCGGAAGTCGCCCACCCGCAGATTAGTAACCGTCAGCGACGGCCAGGAGGGGGGCATCTGGGGCCGCAGGGCGACCCGATCGTGAGGGGCATCCGGCTTAAAGCCGGTAAGATAATGCAATATCGCCTGGGCATTGATTCCCCCCTCCCAGGGACGGACCCGGTGTTGGCCCCACACCTCGTCACTGGGTTGGTCATTAGGCTCATTCATCTCCGCATAGCCGCCCGAGGCTTCGGCGGCCCGCAACACCCCGTCCAGGGCGACCTGGGCGGCAGGATGGCCAATCTCAGCCAGATTGTGTAGCACATAGCCTACCGTCATCGGCACATAGTAGCCAAAGGAGGGAGTACTGGTGACCGTGCCTTCCGGCTTCCCCAGGTACTTGAGGGTATTGAGCACGTTACTTCGCTGCTGGTCATCAGCCCGCGCATAGCCGATCCACAGCGGACGCATATCTATGGGGGCAAACGGATAACGGTGTACTTGAGGGGAGAAATCTGACATAGCCGGTGCATAAAAACCCTTATTGGGCTGCCAGTAAAGTTTTTCAGTAGCCTCCCGGACGCGCAAGGCGGCGGCGCTGTATTCCTGGCTCTCATCACTTTTCCCCAGATCGGCTGCCATCTTGGCCAGCGCAGTCGCGGCAGCGACATACTCAAAAGCCGAATCCGCCGAGCAAGCCTCCAGACTGACATAGTCAGGAGCCTCATGGCCCGCTTTGAACAGCAGATAGCCAGGGAAGCGATAGGTTTCGTCGCCATGGAAAGGCAGCGTGCCGCGCTGGTCAATCTCCTGGCCTTCCAGGCAACGGACCAGATAGGGCCAGTGGCTGTTTATCAAATCGGAGTCGCCGGTGTATTGGTAATACCAGTAGTGCTGCAAGATGACGAAGCTGGGCACTTCGGCTCGCTCTACCGGCACCTGGCTCCAGTCCAGCTCACCGAGTTCAGGGGGCAATTGCAGGTCCAGGGGTAGATTGTTGCCGATTTTCTGCTGCTGGGCACAGCCCCGGAAGTGATACTCCAGATGGCGTCTGACCGCCTCAAAATCGCCACAAGCCAGCAGATAGCGAATAGGCCCGTTGCTGTCGCGGATCCAGGTGTAGCTGTAGCCGTCCATGGGCGAAAAACCGCCCCGATAAGCCTGCTGGGCGGCACACAGATATTTCTCAACGTCCAGCAGGTGAGCAACTCGCTCATCGGAGCATTGAACCTGAACAGTGCTATTTTGCCATTGCTGATAATAGCGGTGGGCCTCATCCAAAAGGCCAAAACCGCGCGCTGCGACTTTATCCAGCACCCCTGCCTCATCGCCCTCCGAAGTGCTGAAGACCAGGTAGATTAGCTTGGCTACACTTTCGCCCGGCTTAAGTGTCCCCAACTCACATCGCCACGAGGTAGCGGCTCCGCTGATAACCCTGGGAGAAGTTTTGGCAGGAAGATCAGCAGGCAATTGGGGAAGCAACTGCTCGTCAGTCACTGTGGTCCTGGCTCCCAGGCATCCACACCGCAGGCGTCTTTTGCCCCGCTGGATAAGGATGTCGTCGTCATACTGTTCGGCATTGGAGGTAGCAACGGTCATAGCCAGGGAAACCGCCCGGTGCTCAGCCGGGCCGGAATTGCTGATTACCATTACCCTGATTATGGCCGTCAAGTTGGGGCAGGCGCAGTCATAGATGGTCAAACCCAGGCCGTCGGCCGTCACCGATTCGGTGGCCACCATGCCAGCCGGCTTTATCCAGCGCATTTTCTGCTGCGCCCAGGTCACTGGTTCACCTTTAACCAGTACGGACGGCACAATAAGTCCAAAATATCCCACGGTTTTTTGGTATTCGGGTCCAATGACGTTGTCCAGAGTCCCCAGCGGGTAGGTCAGACCCTGGTAGGCAAACACCCGCCCATTGCCCAGCGGAAAACAACCCAGGTCGGAATATCCCGGCACCTTACCATTGGCAAAGTCCACCTCCTGCTGCCAGACGGGCACGAACTGGTTTAGCCAGGGATAGGCTGCCAGTAGTTCGGCTTGGGTCAGGGCGCTGTGCCGGCGATTGTACCGGGCTGTTCCCCCACCCAGGCAGCCAGAGATCACCACTACTAATCCCAATACGACAAACAACGATAGCTTGCGGCTATTCACTATATTCACTCCATACATCAAGCGGATACTGAAATGCAAAGTCTGCAGATTGATTTGCCATCTTTTCGGGTTGGAAACCCTTACACTTGCTACTATTCTGACTCGGCTTGGGTCGTTACCGCTCCAGTAGACTGGGTGATAACCAGTAGGGCATTGGACACTCGCCGCAGCCAACCGTCGGGAGGCCGGTTCAGCACCTGGCCGCCGACCACTATGGTGCTGGAACCTCCACCATCCAGGTTCATTGCCTGCCAGGCCCCCAGCTTAATCATAGTGGTGGCCAATTCGGCCAGAGTCATGCCGCGAGCTTCACTTTCGGGAGCCGGCTCCACCGCCACCAGCAGCAGTTTTCCCTGCTCGGTAATTCCTACCGCCGAGCGGGCACAGATGCCATTGGCGATATCGGAGCGAAATCGTTCTGCTCCGGAAGTTATGCAGATCTGGCCATCTTTGACCAGGCGCGGGCCGGCGCCGAGCGCGTGGCAAACATTTTCCCACTGGGGCTTAGTGCGCAGGCGCAGACTGACCCTCTCCCCCACCTGGACACGCTCCACCAGCCGCGCATATTTGCCCTGCGCCGAGATGACGAAGCCGTCGGCAGGAATTTCCAGGGCGGCACCATCAGTCTCTTTGGCGGTGACCTCGTCGCTGCCCGACACCACCAGGCAGATGCTGTTCTTCTGGCCGGCGAGCTGCTGTCCCCAACGGCGCGTATATACAACTAAGCTGTCAGCATTTCCATGGCCCTGATTAAGACCGGTCAGCCGCAAATAACCATGCTGTTTGAAATACAGGCGGCCATCAAAATCCAACTGATTCATTAGTAACTGCCCATCGGCGGTTATCCCCAGCGCGGTGCGCTTGAGCATGGGCGGCTTTATCCACTCGCCATCCACTATCAACAGGCCTAACGGAGGCCCCTGGCGCGCGTAGAAGCCGCCGTTGATGGCGGCCGCAGCGCCCTGCTGCTGGGCAATATATCGCACTGAGGCGTGCTGGTGAACAGTAGTACCAGCTAAGGCAGGGCGCACAATAATTGCTTCGTCAGTGGGATCAACTTCTACTACGTAGACGCGGATCGCCCCCCGCGGTGTGCCAAAATTGCGAATCTGCCACCTCAGCGGCCCCTCAGGGGCAGAGGGGATTTGTGGTTGGGCAGGCTCCGGCGGAGCTGGCCGGGGAATATCCACAATAATACGATACGGGTCGGCCAGGGTAAAGACAACGGGGGCCAAGGGACTGTGGTAACTGATGATGATTCGGGTGAAACCGTCCCCAGTCAGTGACTGATGGATACGGTCCACCAGCTCGTCACCAAAGGTGAGCAACTGCTGGTGGTCTTGGAACTGCCCACTGGGCCAGGCAATGTCCAGCAGGAGGCCGTTATGCTCTATTCCCCACAAGTAAGTAGCTGGCCCATCCAGGTCTATCACTATCCGCGCTTTATCGGGATGGGAGCCGCACCGAATATCAAGCACCTGACCCGCTGGTGCGTCAAGTTGCAGACCAGCCTCTACACCCAATGGCTGGTCGCTGACGGGCTTGATATCATACACGGTGGTTAGCAGTTCCAATGGAACGTACAGATGGC
>JALGTV010000285.1 GCA_029821215.1 Candidatus Zipacnadia bacterium
CGCTAAGGGGAAAGTTGCGCTCCCGCACACACGTTACAATGCGGTCGCCTACCGGCCCCACCCCGACTAATCCGGCTCGTACAGTCACACAAATCACCTTTTCTGTCTGGTACGACGGGCGTCTCGCCCGTCACTGATTTCACAGAATAGTATCCAGTCCGTAGACCAGTCCCTGCAGCTCCAGAACTTTCCGGGTTGCTAGCAACACACCGGGTATAAAACACTCCCGGCCCGTGGTAATGTGTTCGATCTTGAGCACTTCTCCGATGCCCCCGAATACTACTTCTTGATTGGCCACATAGCCGGGCATTCGGACGCTGTGGATATGAATGCCTTCAGTTTCTCCTCCACGCACCCCTGTCAGCTCTTCGTGGGCTGTGGGCACCTCGCGCATCGGCCGCTGGCTGGCTGCGGCCATCTTCTCGGCAGTGATAAGTGCTGTCCCCGAGGGCGCGTCGGCCTTTTTCTCGTGATGTCGCTCGATAATCTCGCTGTAGTCAAAGTTGGTAGCAGCCTCGGCGGCAAACTTCATCATCAAGTTAGCCCCGATGCTGAAATTGGGCGCTATCACGCAGGGCGTACCTGTCTTTTTGCACAGTCTCTCTACCACCTGCAGATCCAGCGGCGAAAATCCTGTTGTTCCTACCACGCAGGCCACACCGGCATTAAGTGCCGCCTGGATGTTGTCCATCACCACGGCGGGCGTGGTAAAGTCTATCATAATTTGCGGCTGGCTCTCTGCCAGAGCAGCAGCCAGATGCCCGCTGCACACAATATCCTCGGGCGCGCCCGGCACAATCTCGTCCAGCGACTTGCCCCGCCCGGCCGGGTCTACTGCTCCCACCAGCTTCATATCCGACGCTTCCACCACTCCCTCGATCACATAGTTGCCCATCTGCCCACAAGCGCCCGTCACTAGAATGGTCAACTGCTCATCCGACATCTGCTTTCCTCCGTGGTCTCCCAAGCTACTTGCCCAGTGACTCAGAAGTATAGCAAATCGCTGGCGTCAATGCAACTACAACGCTGCCGACGGCGGCTTTTGGCGGACTTCGGTTCTCTCCCGGGACGTCAGTGTGGTGAACTTTTGTCTGGCAGCAGTGGTCTATATGTCTGTGTTTTGCGCTTGGTTAATGGCAAGCTCCAGATACGGCGTTGATCCCAGAAAGTTGACGCTGCCCGAAGCGATTGGGTATAATCCTTGATGCTATGCATTCTTATTTAGCTAACTCAGCCATCATTCGGCTATGGCCAGCGGGAATTGTATTGCTATCTTTAGCGGCTATGCTGGCCGTCAGCCCGGCCCAGGCAGAGAAGAAGGTCTGGACGGCGTGGGTACCGGAAGAAGATTGGCTCACTTGCCAGGGGCACCAAGGTCTTCGTGACCGCCTTCCGCAACCGGTGGTGCTGGGCCAAGTTGCCCGATGACAGTTGGGGCTGGATTTCCGAGCCGCTGCTGGAATTCTCCTATGATAAGGGGCGACAGCTTGCCGATTCCGGTAACTCCCAAAGTGCATCATCCTCTCACTCTCCTGCCTGGATCAAAGCTACTGCCGCCAACGTCCGCAGCGGGCCGGGACTCGGTTATGACCGCTACGGCTCATTGACCAAAGGTACCAAGGTCTACAAGCTCAGCCAGCGGGCCGAATGGATCAAGTGCAAAACGCCCGGCGGCGAGGGCTGGATCCGCCGGGACCTGCTGGAGTTCGATGTGGCCGCTGGCCGCCAGCTTGCCCAGCAGGCCGGTTCTGCCGCCACCAGTCGTGGTCTGGAGTCAGCTAAGGGCTATATTGATGGCGACCGCGTCCGCCTGCGCCACGGTCCCAGCACTGAATCTGAGATAATCGCCCTGCTCAACAAGGGGCAAGTCGTTCACGTCTTTGGTGAGAAGGGTGACTGGAAGCAGGTTACCGTCCAGGGCGGCAACACCGGCTGGGTGGCCGGATGGCTAATTAAGTATGAGACGGACTCAGGCAATACACCCGATGTAGACCCTCTACCTGACCCGCCCCCTAATTTTCCCTCTCCTGAGTACGAGCGCCCACCTGCCGTCAGCGAGAAGTTGTATGCGTGGATTGACGGCAGCAAAGTCAATGTGCGGACAGGTCCCGATACTGACCACCCCGTGCGTCTGCAGCTCAATCAGGGGCAAAAAGTTGAGGTGCTGGGTGCTAATGGACACTGGTGTCGTATCAAGACACCGGGTGGAGATGTCGGCTGGGTGGCCGGCTGGGTTATTAGTTTTCTGCCGCCGGGGCAAGCCATTACCACCGAACAGAATGGTGAGCAGGTCGCAGTCAAGGTCGGCTGGGTGGCTCGTCCTGAGGTTAACCTGCGAGCTGGCCCGGGTACTAACTACGAAGAGATTGCCGAACTGGTCTTCAGCACGCAGGTCATCATAACTGACCAGCAGGGTGAGTGGTATAAGGTTCTGCTGGATAATGGCAAAACCGGCTGGGTAGCCAGTTGGCTGATTGACACCCGCGAAGAGCGTATTGCTCGCCAGGAAGGGGCACCGGCCGGCTCTCAGGGGGGTAAGGGTAGCCAGATTGTCCACACCGCTCTTCAGTATCTGGGGCAGCCCTACGTCCGCGGCGGGGAAAATCCCGGCGGTTTCGATTGCTCGGGCTTCGTCCAATATGTAATGGGCCGGCACGGTATTAATGTCTCGCGTACCTCCCCGGAGCTGTTCCGCGAGGGGCGGCCCGTCTCCCGTAGCCAACTGCGGCCCGGCGATGTGGTCTTCTTCCGCAATACCTATCGGCGCGGCATCTCCCATGTTGGCATCTACATCAATGCCAATAAGTTCATTCATGCTGCCAACCACCGCCGAGATGTGACCATCAACCGCATAGACGACAGCTACTATGGCCCGCGCTATGTCGGTGCCCGGCGGATGTATTGACCCGCGTCCGTAGCTGGCGTAGACTATGAGATTGCTTGTCTGTATTATTCGCGAAGACACAAGAGATAGGCTTTCGCAGGCCATACAGTAGCCGTCAAAAGGCATTGATAGCAATTCCCGGTTTATTATCGTACTGACAAAGTCCAACTATCAACTGGGTTACTCCACTGTTAAAGTTTTTGCCGGCCCGTCCGCCGTAGCTGCATTTATGCAGCGTAGGTGGGAAAGGTGCGGAGAACCGGCTTTTTTCAAACTCGACTTATGCAGTTTTTAGATATTGATAGG
>JALGTV010000286.1 GCA_029821215.1 Candidatus Zipacnadia bacterium
GTTCCAGGGCCTGTTCAGCTTTAGTGAGGAAGCTCAGCGCAATGAACAATCAGCCGTCTACGTGCGGGTCGCGCCCCTGCAGATTATCGGGCTTAGCTTTAACCTAAAGAATGCTCATTCCGGCTGGCTACGCATGTTGGGCCCCCGCCCTCCTATCCAACAGCGTCGTCGGCCCAATATTCAGCAACATCAACGGATGCCGTGGCGTGAACAGCGATTTTAAGGGGTCACTGCCGGTTACTGTTGGCCGCTTGGGCAATGATTGCTGCTATCCGCGATGTAGCCTGACCATCCTGGGGCCCCAGATGATATTGGAGGAATGCCGGCCGCTTCTCGGCCAGTCGGGCCCGCGCCGCCTCACTGGTGAGCAACTCTTTAATGGTTGGTAGTATGTCCTCGTACTGATACACTCCCACTGCCCCGCCATCTTCAGCCAAGGGGAAGGGGTCCCGCTGGCCGGAGAGAGATCGCACTGACCATGCTCCACCAAACTCACCGTCTGCGGCCAACGGCCCCGTAGCTCCTCATAGATGTGAGGATGGGCTTCCTCCGGATGCATCTTCACTACTACTGCCGCATCCAATCGGTGAGCCGCCTCGGCCACGGCTTGCAGCCACCAATGCGCCTGGACGGCCTTAACCTGATATTCATCGGTCTGAGCAGCGATGAGTATCAAATGCTGGTGACCGCCGATGAAATCATCTCGCCTGGGCGCCACAGCACCTGACATGGCCGAAAGGTATGCGTCATCGTACAGACAATGGCCGGTTATCTCAAATTGCGTGTCAGGTTCGACCAGGTCGGACATTACCTGAGCTCCGTAAGGCCCGAACATCAACATCTTGTCCCACGGCAGGCTTCCTAAGGTCCGATGGAACGGCCCGCGGATTCCGTGCTGACAATATATTCTCGCCAGTCCCCGCCGCTGCGCGCTGAGCACCAGGGGGGCAATCACTACTGCATAGCGGTGCAAACTGACCACTACTCGGGGTTGGAGGGTATCCAGGATTATGCGAGCCGCCGCTAACTGAGCCAGTCCCCAGCCAGCATCCCGCGCCAGAGCCACTAACATCCGCCGCCGGACCACCGGCTCCAGCCAGCGGTATTCTTCCTGAATAGAATAGTTAGCGCGGAAATGCTGCCACCATTGGGGCCATTGCCACAGGGCCGTCCGTATGTGATGGGCGCCATACAGCGCTGGATGAGCGTCAACCACCGGAGTGTCAATATCTCTGAGCGCCTCAGTTGAGCCGCCGAAATGCATATCTGCCGCCACTGCCTGCAGGCCATAATCCGCTGCCAGCACGTCGGCCAACCGGGCAATAATGGGGGAGGCGGTAGCACCCACAGCGACAAATAGCACATCACAGGGCTGCTCGGTTAGCTGGTCAGCGGTTCGGCCGCTGCTGGGCGGCATAAATGACTGCGCTGCTCGACGGACCGCCAATAGTGAACCCAGCGCAGGCAGCAGCCAATTGCGTACCCCTTGCCTAATCGGCCCCGGCCAGAGATGGACCGCCACATTTGCTTGCTGGCCAGCGGCGATTACCGGCTCGCCAGCCGTTCGTGCTGCCCACCATCGCCGGGATGGATACTGTATCAGGCGCGCTGTCGGGCTGCCGCTGCTACTTAAGGCCCGGCAGGCGATTTCGTAGTTAATCAGGGCGGGAGCCACCGAGAAGCGAGCAAATTCGTCCTGATAGCACTCCCAAAAGCTGGGAGTGACTGCATCGGGAGCATCAGATAGCAAAAGGGGGAGGCTCTGTCCCACTTTTTGGGCCAGTGCTTGCGCCTGCTGATAAAAGGCAACCAAAGATGGCCGCAGTTGCTCTATAATTGGATGGCAGCTCAGTTCCAACTCGCGGCCATCGGCCACCAGAGGCACTATCATCTTGCCATCATAACTCGCCGGCATTTGGGCTCCTGGCTCTAAGAAAATCACTTGTGAGCTTGGTTCTTCCATAGGCCTATTGTGTCGCTCTTGCGGAGCTGCCCTTATAAAAGGTGGGTTGGGTTGCGGCAGGTGCTCATTAGTTCGTGCCGGGGTGGAGGTATTCCTTCCTACTGTCCACCTCTGCGGAAGCAGGATACAAGGAGCAGAATGTAGAATATAGGTTCTCACCGGCCATTAGGATTTTGCAACCTGGCGAAGTATCCAGAACAAAAAGCCCCGCTGCCGGCGGGGCTGGGAGACTTACCAGTTTGTTAGTTGGAAGATTAGCCGGCCACCCAGGCCACGAAGTCGTCAAAGCTCTCCGAGAAGCCTTTGAGGGTGCGCACGACGGGCAGATAGGTGTCAAACACGACGGGCAGATAGGTGTCAAATTCATCTACCGTCATCCCGTCAGGCTCGTAGGACTGGCGGAAGAGCTTGCTCTTGAGCAGTTTCTCCAGAATATCATCGGGTACCGGTGTCCACATTCCATCCGGGTTTAGCTCGCGGGGCTCGCTATCAAACTCCTCCTGGCGGTTGGGGAAGATGGTAATGAAGGTAGAAACCTCCGGCTCGCGGTGGATGGAGCGCAGGATATTCCAGGGCCCCCGGCCCGAAGCCGGCAGCATCCGGGTCTTGGTAAATCCTACTCCTCCCCGCTGGGGTGACATACACAGCATCCGGTAGTCGCGTTGGCGGATAGCGGTAGTGCACCAGGTTTTGACTTCCTCCCAATCACTGACCCCCAACTCCTGAAGTTCTTCGCCTACTGGATCGTCCACTCGCCCATCCATCTGGGTACGGAAGCTAACCTGAGCGGTGCTATTCTTTTCAATAACGCCGGCGAAAGCAATCTGCTGGGACAAAGCATAGTTGACGGTGATATTAACCCCCATCGCGTTACTGGTCAGCTCGGCAGCGGCGTCAATACCGGCCTTAGTGCCCGGCACCTTAAACACGCAGTTGGGTGTTCCGCCCAGCGCTTCAGTCAACCGCGGCCAAACCCAATTGGCCTGCTCGACCATCGCCGAGGTATCCTGAGCATTCTTGGGATTAAGCTGTAGGCTGACGTAGCCAATTTCTCCTTCAGTCAGCTCCCAGATAGGCCGCAGCAGCTTAGCATTGGCCACTACGACCTGCACGGTCATGGCCGAAGCCAGATCCAGGGCGTCGTAGTCGGGATGTTGCTCGCGCAGTCGGTCACGAACCGGCGTCCAATACTCGGGATCTTCTTCTCGGGCAATGTTGACCAATTGCGGATTGGTGGTGACCAGACAGGCCCCCTTGCGCATAGCGGCGCGTAGGTTGGCGGCATAGTCGTTGCCCCAGAAAGTGTTAAGTTCCCCCTGCAGGGTCAAGCGGGCCAGGCGGGCCAGGTTGCTACTAACAATCTGCTCCACCTGGGTTTGGGCCTGCTCAGCTAAGTCCTGCCGACCCCACTGGCGCAAAAGCGCGTAGTTCTTCGCTGCCTCCTCGGTTAGCTGTTCATCGCTGAGCGTCTCGTCAGGCCGCTTGGTGGCCACCACATTATCCTTCAGGGCCCAGTCGGCGAGCACCGATCGCAGATCAACGGCATTCTCGCTCAGCAGCTCGGCTATCTGCTGCTGGCGGTCAGCGTCGGCCTGACGATATTCTGCCGCTAACTCGTCGCGCCAGGTATCCAATCGCGCCACCAGCTCGTGGGGCGCAGTTGTGAATATCAGGTCCTGCAGAGTCTGAAGGCCTTCTTCAGTCATCACCAATACTCTCCTTTACTGCCAACATCAATCTGATACTAAAGGCGATAGTAAGAGAAGTGGCTGGCGCGAGTACATCCTCCTCGCGCTACCCGGGTTCAATCATTGCCAACTTATGACTACTCCGCCAGTACGTCGGCCAGCTCGGCGCCGATCTGGTAACTACCGGTGCCCTGGTAGCGCCCGACGACTGCATCATAGACTCCACGCAGATAGACATGGGTTTCCACGTCAGTTCCACAGATCTTCTTGTCCCCGGCCCGGACGGCATCAGCATTGGCATCAAAGTATTCAAACCGAGCCTGGGAGCCGGCCACTAGGAAGCAGGTATTAAGGTTGGTCTTGCCAATCAGGCCGCGGGGCACGTCGGCTGCACCAGTGCCACCGTGCTGAGCGTAAGCGGCGTAGACGCCAGTCTGCTCAATGATAGTGCGCTGGACGACTTCCAGTTTGTGCTCATCAGTGCGGTGTTTCTCAGCGCTTTTAGCGGCGTGCTTCATACCGATGTCGTAGGCAACCCCCTCAGCACCGGTGTAGTCAACGAACGCTGTCGTAGGCAACCCCCTCAGCACCGGTGTAGTCAACGAACGCTGCGGTCAAGTTCGCGAATTCTGCCAACTCGTCATCTGACATCGGCTGATATTCTATTTCATCGCCACTGGTACCAGTTGCACCTAACTCCGCCTCCAACATCATATCATTATTGGCCAGGTCCACCCGCACTCCGGTGGTGATGTCCTGGGTGATGATGAAGTCAAGCACCGGGGGAATGCCCTCAGTGTCAATCATCCCCCAGGCCGGCCGCATCACTGACACTGTATCCAAGAAGTCGGCCCGGAATTGCTGGTAGTCAACACTATTCAGATAACCCAGA
>JALGTV010000287.1 GCA_029821215.1 Candidatus Zipacnadia bacterium
TCCCCCTGGCGGACAGTTTGTGTTATGGATACTGAGCTAAACGCAAAATCTGGGGCGAAGCTGGCAGCGCCAAGGCTGGCGCAGGCCCGGGCTAAAGGCGCACTGGCCTGGCTGGGTGTCCTGGTGCTGCTGATCGGTCTGCCTGCCACCGGCTACGCTGCCTCCCAGGCCCACCTACAGCGGGTACCTCATTTTGCGCCAGGTGGGATACAGATAGCTGAGAATATTGTGAGCCCCAATGAACCGGGTGCCGGCGAACCGGAAGACGCGCCCGGCGAGGCCGTTGAATCTCAGAACGGGACCTCAATGCAAGAGCAACCACCAGCGGCACAGGTCAAAGCGGAAGCCTTTCCGGGTGAGCCGGTGGGGGATAAGATTATCCTGCGCGCCGACCAAGTTTACTACGAGGGCGGTGCAACCATCGGTCAGGGCAATGTGGTGGTACGTAGCGAAGAGTTGACCATCAGAGAGAATAAGGAATGGGCGACATTCCGCGGTAATGTGGTAATGGAGACCGAGAACCAGACTACCACCTCCGAGAAGCTACTCATCAATCTGGACAGCGAGCAGTGGGAAATCAGGCAGGGGCGCGCCCGGATAGAGCCGGAGTTTTTTGAGGAGGGGCAGGTCCTGGAGCCGCTATTTGCCGGTGGCAGGCGAGTAACCGGTGATGCTGAGGCTAAATTGATTCAGGCTTACGGAGGGATGTTGACCTCCTGTAACAAGGATCACCCCCACTACAGCATCCGCTCTAAGCACATTGAGCTGCGCCCCAACCGCAAAGTGGTGATAGAGGACCCTTCCTTTTATGTGGGCAGCACTCGGCTATTTTGGCTGCCGTTCAAGGTAGTGGCTTCTCTGGAGGAGAGGAAGAACCGATTCATTCCCGAGTTGGGCCAGAACCAGGTAGAAGGTTACTATGCCAAACTGGCTTATATGTACCTGGCCGGGCAAGCTGCCGAGGGCTTGTTGCGGCTGAATTTGACCCAGAAGCGCGGCATTGGCTTGGGCGTGGATCATTCTATTTTTTCTGACCAGCAAACTGGCGAGGGCTCATTGTTTTTTGAGCCTTCACAGGGAGCGATGACCACCCGCCTGCGCCATAGCTATAAATTCAGTTCCGCCCTCCAATCTAACTTCCGCGGTAGCTACCAACAGCGCAGCGGCTACTTTGGCAGCACCACTTCCCAATCAGCCGACTTGACCTTCAGGTACAATGATGCCGATACTGACTCGCAAATCGGCTTTCAGCGCTCATTGACCCGTAGCAGTTACAGCCTCAGCCGCCGGTTCACCACCAATCTGCGCTACCAGCAACGCTTGGGCCCTGACGAGCGCTGGTATCTGCAGAGCAATATGCGCCGCCGCAGCCGTCCCAGCGGGGAGGTAGCCGATGAAGAGCTGGATGCTAGTTTTGAATACCGTCGCCAACTGGGCCAATTTGACTACGAGCTGTTGGTAGATAACCGCTATGACCTGGATGGCAGCGCCTACACCGGTGACCGCTATTTTGCCCTCAACCGCCTTCCTGAGCTGACATTCAACACCGATACCCGGCGACTAAACGGTTGGAAGCTGCTGAGCCGCGTACCTATTCGCAGCAGCGTCCAGTTGGGCCGCTACAGCCAGGACCCTGAGGGCCTGGAAGTGATGCGCGGAGCCATTGACACCCAGTTTGGCGGAAGTACGCGTCAGCTCTCCGACAAAACTAACCTGCGCACCACGGCCCGGTATATGCAGGCATTCTATGATGAGGGCTCGGCCCAGTACATTGCCAATTGGAATGCCAACCTGCGCCGGGACATGGGCGGCGGCTGGCAGAGCCAACTCCGTTATGGCTTTCAGTCCCGCCGCGGTTTTGCCCCTATCCGCATTGATTATGCCGGTCGCCGCCACGACCTGTACTTTCAGGCGGTCCGTCTTACCCCCGACCGCTCGCGCCTGGACCTGTCCTCCGGCTACGACTTCATCGGTGATCGCTGGCGGGATCTACTGCTGCGGGCTGAGTATATGCCCAGCAGCGAGAGCAAATTTGACCTGCAATCCGGCTACAGCCTGGAATACTCCCGCTGGCGACCGCTGAGCCTGCGGTTCCACCAGGTCCATCTCCCCCGCTTTTATCTGACTTTGGGGACTGAGTATGACCTGGAAGACAGCGAACTGCGCCGGGCTACTATGGAGGTAGACTGGCAACTGCACCGCAAGTGGCGGGTGGAGCTGTTGACTGGCTACACCGGCTACCGCAATAAGTTTGACACCCTGGACATTGAGATCACCCGTGATTTGCACTGCTGGATTGCCTCACTAACGTATAGCAAACAGCTTGACGAG
>JALGTV010000288.1 GCA_029821215.1 Candidatus Zipacnadia bacterium
TTCTGACCCCGAGGATCGTTAGTGGTGACTGCTGAATCCCCAGTAGAGCAGCTCCTATCTGAATTGACTGATGCCAGTGGCTATCAGGGTCAGATACAGCATCTGGAGGTGCTGCCGTCGTGTCCGGCCCGCTATGGGCAACTCAGCACCTCGCTGCGTCCCGAAGTGCAACAGATACTGGACGGGCTGGGGATAGAGCATCTGTACGCTCACCAGGTACAGGCCATTGAGGCCATCCTGGAGGGTAAAAATGTGGTCATTGCGGCGGGCACGGCCAGCGGCAAGACACTGTGTTATGTGATTCCCCTGACCGAGCAGATTCACAGCGACCCGTTGACCCGCGCCCTGCTCATCTATCCCACCAAGGCCTTGGCCCAGGACCAGTTGCGTAAGTTAGCCGATTTTGGGGCTGGCAGTGTGTTCGCCGCCGACACCTATGATGGGGACACGCCCCACAGCCAGCGGCGGCGCATCAAGCATCAGGCCCAGGTGGTGCTGACTAACCCCGATATGCTGCATGTAGGCATCCTGCCCTACCATGGCACCTGGGCGGATTTGTTTCGCCACCTGAAATACGTGGTGCTGGATGAAGTTCACACCTACCGGGGCGTCTTTGGTTCTCATACGGCTAACATAATACGGCGACTGCGGCGTATTGCCGCCCACTACGGCGCTCAGCCACAGTTTATCTGCTCCTCAGCCACTATTGGCAATCCCCAACAACTGGCAGAGAAGCTGGTGGGGGTAGACTTTGAAGCTATAGAAGAAGACAGCTCCCCCCAGGGGCGCCGCTTCTTCGTACTGTGGAATCCGCCGCTGATTGATAAAGACATAGGCCGGCGCCGCAGTGGGAATATAGAGGCCGCCGAGCTGACCCTGCGCCTGGTGCGGCGAGGGATCCGCACCATTACCTTTACTCTGGCCCGGCAGCAGGCTGAGCTTATCCTCCAGCACATGCGTCGGCTGCTAAGTGATGACCCCGTGGCTGAACGACTGATGGCCTATCGGGGCGGTTATCTGCCCGCTGAGCGGCGGCGGATAGAGCAGCAACTCTTTAGTGGCGAGCTACTGGCAGTAACCGCTACCAGTGCTCTGGAGTTGGGAGTAGACATTGGGGGGCTGGATGCGGTGGTTATGGCCGGTTATCCGGGCAGTATTTCGTCCACCTGGCAACAGGCCGGGCGCGCTGGCCGGGGGCAGCAGGACTCCCTAACTGTCCTTATCGCCCTGCCCGGGGGCATTGATCAATATATTATGGACCATCCTGATTACCTGCTCCATAGCCGCCGCGAACGGGCACTGATAAATCCCCAGAATCGGTTTATTTTAGGTGGACATCTGCTGTGCGCAGCCTATGAACTGCCCCTGACTGACCAGGATACCGACCTGTTTGGCCCGCAGATGACAGATATCCTGCATATCCTGGCCCAGCATGGCTATGTCACTAAGCGCCGCAAGTGGTACTGGACGGGCCCTGATGGTGCCTACCCGGCGGCTGAGATTAGCATTCGCAGCAGCTCCGGGGCCGGCTATGACATAATCCAATGCCCCGAAGAGACGGTCATCGGCACTATTGATGACAACTCCGCCTTATGGATGACTCATCCGGGGGCAGTGTACCTGCACGGGGGCCGCAGTTACCTGGTAGCAGACCTGGACATAGAAGAGAAGCAAGTTTATGTGGAACCTACCGAGGTTGATTATTACACGCGGGCCATTACGGTCTCAGAAGTGCAGGTGGAGTCGGTGGGGGAGAGCCGGGAGTTGCCGGGGGCGGGAGAGCTGTTTTTGGGCGAAGTCAATGTCCGCAGCCAGGTAGTAGGGTATCGGCGCTGGCAGCGATTTACTGAGAAAGACCTGGGTCTCTTTGACCTGGAACTACCGGTACAGGATTTCCAGACAATGGGTATGTGGCTTTCCCTTAGCCAACAGGCCGCCCAGAAATTAACCGCTGCCGGCCACCACATTATGGGCAGCCTGCCGGCCACCACATTATGGGCAGCCTGCATGCGCTTGAGCATGCTCTCATTGGTCTGCTGCCCCTGTTTGCGTTGTGTGATGCCCACGATATCGGTGGCGTCTCACATGAGCATCATCCTGATGTCGGAGGGGGGGCGGTATTCGTCTATGACGGCTATCCGGGCGGCGTAGGCATCTGCGAGGAGGCCTATTATCGGGCCGAGGAATTGCTGGAAGCTGTGGCTGACCGGATAGAGAATTGCCCC
>JALGTV010000289.1 GCA_029821215.1 Candidatus Zipacnadia bacterium
TGCCCTCCAGGAGCTGCCCCTGACTGGCGCGGATGGCGAGCTATTCGGGGAGAATACCGGCGGTATCATCGAGATCCTGGCCGAGGAGGGCCAGACGCGAGAGGTCAAAGGGGCGTGGTACTGGACCGGCCCCAGTGCCCCGGCCCTTGACGTCAACCTGCGCAATACTGATGATAATAACTACGTCATTCAAGACCTTAGCAATGAGAACCAGGTCATCGGCCAGATTGACGAGTGGGGCGCGTTTTCGCTGCTGCATAATGAGGCCATTTACCTGCACGGCGGGCAGACTTATATGGTAGAGGAGCTGAACCTGGCCCAGCGGGTGGCCTATGTGCGGTCCGGCGACTTTGACTATTATACGGTGGCGGTAGATCGCACTGACATCCGCCTGTTAGATGTGCCTGAGGAGCCACCCGTTGAGAAATCCTGGCGCATCAACCAGGTGGGCTACGGGCCGGTGGAGGTCACCAGTCTGGTCTATATGTTCCGCAAGATAAAGTTCTACCAGCAGGATAGTATTGGGTTTGGCAATCTGGACCTGCCCGCTCAGACCCTGGATACGATGGCTATGTGGATAATCCCCCCGCGGGAGGTGCTACGGCGCATCCGCAGTTTCCATCGCGACCCGGCGGAAGCGTTGCTGGGAGTGGCCAATGCTTTGGACGGGGTATTGGGGCTATACGTAATCTGTGAGAGCAGTGATGTGGGCACCACTATTGATACCAGCAATCTGCTGTCCCCGGCCATCTTCATCTATGACCGCTACCCGGGTGGGTTGGGATTTGCCCGCAAGTGTTATGATTTAGTGGAGGAGATTCTCGCCGCTACTTTGGAATTGATTGAGGAATGTCCCTGTCAGCAAGGCTGTCCCTCATGCGTGGGGTCACCTCTACCCCGCTTCCAGCCGTCGGCTGAGGACATAGACACTCGGGGGCAGGTGCCGGACAAGGAGGCAGCCCGCTGCCTGCTGCATGATATGCTGGAGCGTGAGCCTTACCAGCCACCTACACCTGCTGATTATGATGAGGAAGCCCAACTGGTGGCTCCGGCGGCTGCAACCGAGGGCCTCTCTGGACCGCCCTTAGAGATCAAGCCGCTGCCGGAGTATGTGGCCCGCAAGATCCGCAGCCAAATTCATGACCTCCAGCAGCGCCGTCGCCACCAGTAAGCTATGCCTGAACTACCCGAAGTGGAAACTATCCGTCGGGACCTCACTCGCACCATTGTGGGCCATACTATAACTGTTGCCGGGGCCTATGATGATATGGTACTGGTCAATACTGACCCCGATGACTTTGCCCAGCGGCTGACTGGCCGAATCATCAATGATATTGCTCGGCGGGGTAAGGTTCTAATCTTTCGGCTTTCCGGAGACATCTGCCTGTTGGTACACCTGCGGATGACCGGCCGCTTGTACACAATAAGCGACCAGGAAGCTGTGCCTGAGCACACTCGTGCTGCCTTCAGCCTGGATGACGGTCGGTGACCAATGTGGGAGTAGATGCGCTTAGCCCAGAGATGGACGAGAGGGCACTGGAAGAGCTGTTGCAGTCTCATCAGATAGCCATCAAGCAGTTTCTATTGAACCAGAAATACCTAGCGGGCATAGGTAATATCTATGCCAGCGAGATACTGTTTCGCTCGCGCATCCACCCCGACCGGCCTGCCAATTCACTGACGGCAGCCGAACAGCATAAGCTGTTGCGGGTAATGCGCAAGGTACTGGAAGAAGCTATTGCTTATCGGGGGACAACCGTTTCCGACTACCGTACCGGCGAGGGGCGCACCGGGGGTTACCAGCGCAGCTTGCGAGTGTATGGCCGCGCGGGGCGGCGATGCAAGCGGCGCGGGTGCCCAGGCACTATTGTCAGGACAACCCATGCCGGCCGCAGCACTTACTTCTGCCCCCAGTGCCAGAAGGCCGAATTGACCAAATGACAACAGCCGCGGTGCCCACTCATTGGGTGCACCGCGGCTTAGTGTGTGGCACTGCGCCGGCCAACGCTTACTCTATTTCTATCTTCTTGCCGGCCTCCGGCGCCGGTGCCTTGGGAGCGCGGATGGTGAGCACGCCGTTGGCGAACTTGGCCTGAACTTCATCCGGGTTGATGGTTGCCGGTAGAGGAACGGCGCGGTGGAAGCTACCATACCGCAGCTCGCGGCGATAATAGCCTTCCTCCTCAACTTCCTCCTCCTGCTTGCTTCGGCCATCAATTACTACCGCGTCCTCCTGGGCGGTAACATTCACGTCCTCACGGGTAACCCCGGGGAGTTCAACTTTGACTACTACTTCATTGTCTGTCTCATAGACGTCAACCGCCGGGCCGAAGACGTACTCCTCTTCCTCCAGCGGCCACCACCGCCGGGGTACCAGCCGCTCGAACATCCGCTCCATCTCGTCAAATATAGTGGGCACTTGTCGACGTTGCCATCTGATTAATGACATTTCTCCATTTCCTCCTTATCATTGAAGTTTAACGCCAATACTCACACAAGTAATAACCTTGAGCTTATCGCTATCAGGTTCCTTGCGCTTATTTAGACGAAGCAGGTGCGTCAAAAGTTCACTGCAATGCCTGATGGTAAAGCGCTTCTACCTCCCTGACCAGCCGTTGCACCCCATAACGGTTCAGTACGGCCTGGGCAGCCGAAGCTCTGACTGCCCCCCGGGCGGGCGAGGCCGACCATTTTTGGTGCAAATCATACGAGCGCAGCGACACCAACACATCTTCCGACCGCAGGCGGACCCCGGTGGCACTGACGGCTTCATATTCTGAGTCATCACCGGGCACTGTCTCCAGCAGCGCCATCATAGCAGCGGTCATTGCCGGGGCGTCACAGGGATCCACGAGCTGAACCATCGGCAAAGTGCCCAAAATCTCGACCAGCGCCTCGCTATTGGCGGCTATAACGGGAATATCGGCGGCTAAGGCCTGGAGGCCATAGGTGGGGGTGGCGCTGGCATCGGTGAGTAGTACCACCAGGTTTACAGCGAGGACCAGTTGGGCTACATCACGCTGGTTGCCCAGGAAAACGCAGGCACCGCTGATGCCCAGATCATGAGCTACCTGTTTCATCCAGGATTTCTGGCTGCCAGCTCCAATAATAGCGAACTCAATGTTGGGCAACTGGGTGCCAACTTCCGCAGCGGCCTCCAGGAGGCTGCGTATGACTTCTTCTGGTGCTGGAAACCCCAGTATGCCCACTATGGCAGCGGCCCCATGTAGCCCCAGATGACGCCGCTGGGCCCCCACATCGTACAGCCGGCCTCTGCCAGTTGATCTGACAACGGGATAGACCACATCGGCGGCTTCGGCTACTTGAGGAAAAGCCGATTGGAGCAGGGCCTGTTCGGCGCG
>JALGTV010000029.1 GCA_029821215.1 Candidatus Zipacnadia bacterium
GACCACCAACTTCATCTGGGACGGGCAGGACGTGCTGCTGGCGACCGACGGTAGCAATAACACGCAGGTAACTTACACCCAGATACCTAATATGTATGGTGGTCGTTAAGTCAGTAGCGCAATAGTGCCATCGCAAGGAGAGGACATGCCCATGCTACAGTTGTACAATTCCCTGACTAAAGGCAAGGAAGCCTTCCAGCCGGCTGACGGACACACCGCCCGAGTCTACTCCTGTGGGCCGACGGTTTACGATTTTGCCCATATCGGCAATCTGCGCACCTTTGTGTTCAACGATATCCTCTGCCGCTACCTGCGGTTCAAAGGCTTTGAGGTCAGGCAGGTGATGAACCTCACCGATGTGGACGATAAAACCATCGCCGGTGCCCAGGCCGAGGGAATCAGCCTCTCTGAATATACCCAGAAGTACACTCAATATTTCTTTGAAGACATTGATACCCTTAACATTCAGCCGGCCTGGAAATATCCGAAAGCCACCGAGCATATCCCCCAGATGCAACAGATGGTGCAGAAGCTAATTGATAATGGCCACGCCTATGTAGCCGATGGCAGCGTTTATTATGATATCTCCTCATTTGCCGATTATGGCAAGCTGTCAGGCATCCGGCCTGAAGAGTTGTCTGGCTCGGCGGAGTTCAGCCGCCTGGAAGGGGACCAGTACGAACGCGAGGAGGCTGGCGACTTTGTCCTGTGGAAGGCGGCCAAGCCTAATGAGCCGGCCTGGGACAGCCCCTGGGGCCCGGGTCGGCCCGGCTGGCATATTGAGTGTTCGGCCATGTCCACCGCATATCTGGGGCCGACCTTGGATATCCACACCGGCGCGGTTGACCTCATCTTCCCCCATCACGAAAACGAAATCGCCCAGAGTGAAGGCGCCACCGGCCAGCAGTTCTGCCGCTTCTGGGTCCACGGCGAGCATCTGATAGTGGAAGGCCAGAAGATGTCCAAGTCGCTGGGCAATTTCTTCACTCTGCGCGATTTGGTGGAGCAGGGCTACTCGCCCCCGGCCATCCGTCACCAACTCCTCACCGCCCACTATCGCCAGCAGCTCAATTTCACTATGGAGGGCCTCCAGCAGAGCGAGCGAACCGTGGAGCGGCTCAACACCTTCATCCAGCGGCTGCCCCGGCTGCCCTTGCCGGAAGGTACCTCGGAGCAAGCCGGGGAGATTGTGGCGCGGGCGCACCAGGACTTTGAGGCGGCTATGGACGATGATCTGAATGTGCCCGGGGCTATGGGTGTGGTGTTTGAGCTGATTAAGCAGGTCAATATGATGATTGATGCCGGCCAGCTTCACACCGAGGACTGCGAGATTATCTTTGAGTTCCTAACCGAGGCAGACAGCGTCCTGGGCATAATGACTCAGCAACTGGCCGCCGCCCAGGTAGAGCCAATACTTGACGAAGAAATTGAGGCGCTTATTGCCAAGCGCCAAGCGGCTCGTGAGCACGGCGAGTATGAGCAGGCCGATGAGATCCGCGACCAACTAACCGCCCAGGGCATCATCTTAGAAGATACCCCCACCGGCACCCTCTGGCGGCGGGGGTGAGCCACAAGCAACGTTTAGTCCGATGAATGATATTGACAAAGTTGCCTTCTTGTGCTATTATAATTTGTGGTACATGATGACGATGGCTTCAATTACTTGCACAAGCATAATAAGGCGGCGATGCAAGTGGGCTTGGCGACGCTTCACCGAGCGGGCCGGCCCATATGTATTGTGTTCTGAATAGTTAGATAATCAAAGCAGCTTTCCAGTCATGGGCCGGCTCGTCCGGCCCATGACTTTTCTATAAGGTCGTGGGCCTCAGTGTAGGTACGCGACCTTTTGCTTTTTAGGCGATAACTTTTTATTACCGTCAATGGAAGGAGGGGAAAAGCTATGCCAGGGTGAATAGATGAAACTATCTATATCTGTGACCTGAACCGTAGACTTAATTGCTCACCAGTAAATGATTTTGTGATACAAAATCTTAAGGAGGTAGTTAGCGATGGATGACACGAGAATTATCCTGCCGGAAAGTGAGATGCCTCAACAATGGTACAACATTCAGCCGGACCTGCCAGCGCCGCTGGCGCCACCACTGAATCCAGGTACCGGTGAACCCATCGGCCCGGAGGACCTGGCCCCCATCTTCCCGATGGAGCTCATCAAGCAGGAAGTGAGCATGGAGCGGTGGATTGATATTCCCGATGACATCCTGCGGATCTACAAGCTGTGGCGACCTAGCCCACTGTTCCGAGCGTACCGACTGGAAGAGTACCTGGGGACGCCGGCCCGCATCTACTACAAGAATGAAAGCTTTAGTCCTGCGGGCAGCCACAAGCCCAATACGGCAGTGGCCCAGGCCTACTACAACAAGCAGGAAGGGGTCACGCGCATCTGCACCGAGACCGGGGCCGGTCAGTGGGGCAGCGCCCTATCATTGGCTGGGGCCCTGTTTGACTTGGATATCACTGTATATATGGTGAGGATCAGTTACGACCAGAAGCCCTACCGGCGGATGCTGATGGAGGCCTGGGGCGCGGAGTGCTTCCCCTCGCCCACTGACAGGACCGAGGCCGGACGCGCTATCCTGGCACAGGACCCCGATTCCCCGGGCAGCCTGGGAATTGCTATCTCGGAAGCCATTGAGGATGCCGCTAAAGATCCGGAGGCCAAGTATGCGCTAGGCAGCGTGCTGAATCATGTGATGTTGCACCAGACCATTGTGGGCCTGGAGCTGAAGAAGCAACTGGCCATGGTGGATGAGAAACTGGACTGCATCGTCGGGTGTGTGGGAGGTGGGTCAAACTTTGCCGGGCAGTGTTTTCCCTTTGTTAAGGACAAGTTGGACGGCCAGGATATTGACATTATCGCCACTGAACCGACCGCTTGTCCGACCTTGACCCAAGCGCCCTACCGCTACGACTTCGGCGACACCGCCGAGCTTACTCCACTGCTGAAGATGTATACACTGGGGCATAGCTTCGTGCCGCCGCCTATTCATGCCGGCGGGCTGCGGTATCACGGTAATGCGCCGCTGCTGTGTCTGCTGGTTAATCAGGGAGTTATTGAAGCCCGCGCCTTCCACCAGAATGAGGTCTTTGATGCGGCGATAACTTTTGCCCGCACCGAAGGCTCGCTACCGGCACCCGAGACCGCGCATTGTATCAAGGGTGCTATTGACGAGGCCCTCAAGTGCAAAGAGACCGGGGAAGAAAAGTGCATCGTTATCGCCTACAGCGGGCACGGCCACTTTGATCTGGCCGCTTACGATGCCTACCATCGAGGCGAGCTGGAGGACTACGAGTATCCCGAGGCGAAAATCCAGGAGGCCCTGGCGACACTGCCGGATATTGAGTAGATAAGGTTGTAGATTGACTGGTAATAGCTAAACCTCGCCGGGGGTGAGTGGAGGTACGTCATAGACTCACCCAATGTGCCACGCGAGCCCCTGGCGGGGTTTGCCTTTGGGTATTGTCTATTGCTCAGTTATGAATTGCTGGGAATACCCCTTGACAGGCAAGTAGCAAACTGATATACTCATTCAAACTGAATAATAACCGCTTGCGTGTGCAGGAAGACGGTGAGAAGCCGTCGCTGCCCCGCAACTGTAATCGGGGACGAAACCCGCATTAAGCCACTGAGGCCCCAGCAGCCTCGGGAAGGCGCGGGAAGTAGGACGATCCGTAAGCCAGGAGACTGCTGCGCAAGCGAGTATTGACTACATCCTCTCGCGGGAGGGGGGTGGGTTTTATGCGTAGCAGCAAACCACCGCCGCTCTAAATGAGAGCGGCGGTTTTTGTTTAGCCACTCTGACAATTGAATAAGAGACGTATCAGTACCCTAAACCAAACACTAACTTCCAGGAGAGATAACAATGCTGAGACTTCACAACCGCAAGACCGGCTTTACCTTGATAGAGCTGTTGGTAGTGATAGCAATAATCGCTATCCTGGCAGCGATGCTCTTCCCTGTCTTTGCCCATGCCCGACAAAAAGCGGAGCAGACTACTTGCCTGTCCAATATCAGACAGCTTGGCCTGGCATTTTTGATGTATGCCCAGGATTATGACGAGACGATGCCGTTTGCCGTCGACTACCCGGATGACTTCAGTTATAGTTGGGAGTCAGCGTGGGACTATCACATTGACTATACCACAGGCACCTTTAGCCCAGGTCTCATTGGTCCGTATAGCCAGGATCAGGAAATCAATGCTTGCCCTATGGCCCGGACTATTGAGTCATGGGGGCGACCGTACAGCGGATATGGGTATAACACCACCTATATCGGCGGACCACCGGATGAGGGGAAGAAACCGGCAACTTTGGGGGAGATACAGAGTCCCTCCGACACGGTATTGCTGGCTGACGCCGCCTACTGGAATATCCCCTTCGGGGGCGGTGATCCGTTCGTAGCCCTTACCAACTATCTGCGGGCTCCCAGTGATCTGTACTACGGGTTTATTGGCCCCAATGTCCATTTCCGTCATAACGCCACTGCTAATGTTGCCTATTGTGACGGGCACGCTAAGGCCACGGGACAAAAGTTCAATGTCAACGCCAATGACAAGTCACTGGCTGACCTGTCGGTAGATGACAGTGCTTATGACCTTCAGTAAGCCCAAACAATTAGTCGTCATTGCGGTTGTAGCGATTGTGGCGATGGCTGGCAGCCTACTGGTAAGCTGCCAGCCCCGCCGGCCCGCTGCTTCTGTGGTCCCCCCGGCTACCTCTCGGCCCAGGGCGGGTTGGCCCCAGACCTTCACCGATGATTTAGGAAACACGGTAGTTCTTGCCCAGCCGCCCCGGCGTATAATTACCCTCCAGCCCAACTTGGCAGAAATAGTGGCCTTGGTGGGGGCTATTGACCAGTTAGTCGGAGTAACTGAATTCTGTAACTATCCTCCGGAGGCAGCAGCTAAACCCAAAGTCGGAGGCATTATCAATCCCAGCCTGGAGAAGATTGTCGGCCTCCAGCCGGATTTAGTATTAGCCAGTCGGGGCAATGACGCTGCCTTCATTAGACGGCTGCAGCAGATGGGCATTGAAGTCCTGGGCTACGATCCCCAGCGGCTGGAGGAGGTTATTGATTTGGTGCGTCGGCTGGGCGAAATAACTGGGCATCACCAGCAGGCCGAGAAGGCAGCTCAGGAGCTGGAAAAGCGGCAGCAGGCAGTGATCCAACAGGCCCAAAACCTATCCACCCCAGGCCTCAAGGTGCTATTTGTGTTGTCCTGGGAACCGCTGTTTGTGGCCGGGGCAACCAGCTTTGTTGATGATATGATAACAACCGCGGGCGGCCAGAACGTGGTGGCACACATCACCGGTGTTGACCAGAAAAAGCCCTGGCCCCAGATTTCCCGCGAAGCGGTAGTGGCCGCCAACCCCGAAGTGATAATCTCTACCACTGTCCACGGTCTTCCGCAGAGGGCCGGACAGGAAGAGATATTACGCAGACTGAAGACCGATCCGGCCTGGCAGCAAGTGACCGCCATTAAACACGGTCAGGTTCACATAATAGAAGATGACCTGGTCACCATTCCCGGGCCGCGGCTGATTGCGGGACTTGAACAAGTCAGCGAAGTACTGACACAGGCAAATCGCCGGTACCATCATCTGGGATTCAATAATGAGTGAAGAGTCAATCTTAGCTGCTCGGCAAGTGGTCTGTGGTTATGACGAGCGCGACGTGTTGCACGGCGTGACCCTGGCCGTAACCCGGGGGGAATTTGTGGGGCTGATTGGGCCTAACGGCTCCGGCAAGAGTACCTTACTGCGGGCACTGACCGGAGTACTGCCTCTGCGCAGCGGAGAAGTGTTCTTAGAAGAGCAATCCCTGAGCCGTTACCGCCGCCGCCAAATCGCCCAGCGAATAGCCGTTGTCCCCCAACTTAGTGGCAGTATCTTTCCGTTTACCGTGCGTGACTACGTCATGATGGGCCGCACCCCCTACCTGGGTCGACTACAAGGCCAGCGCCCTACCGATGTCAAAGTAGCCCGCCAGGCAATGGAACTCACCAGCACAATTCACCTGGCGGACCGGCCCATAACCGACCTGTCCGGCGGCGAGCTGCAGCGGACCACCATCGCGCGGGCGGTGGCTCAGGATACCAGTATACTGCTGCTTGATGAGCCTACTGCCTTCCTGGATATCAACCACCAGCATGAAATCTTCGAGCTGCTGAGCCGATTTAACACTCAGCGGGGTATGACTATCCTCTGTGTTTCTCATGATCTTAATCTGGCTGCTCAGTACTGCCCCCGCCTCGTGGTGTTGAAGGATGGAGTTGTCTATGCGGACGGGTTGGGGTCGCAAATAATAAGTGAACACATGGTCCGCGAAGTGTACGGAGCACCGGTGCAAGTGGATGAGGGCCCGGCCGGCAAGCCCCGCGTCAGCTTGCTTCCCGGCGAGATGATTACGTCCGAGGAAGGCCACCGATGAGACAGCACTATGGAGTTGTCATTATCGGCTTGATGGCGGTATTGTTGGCCACCACAGTACTGTCTTTGGCCACCGGCCCCTCGCCTCTGCCGGCCGCAAAGGCTCTGCGGATCCTGCTTAGCAGCCTGCCGGGGTTGGATGGGCTGGCTCCTGAGGCCTCGGCCTCCCAGCGAGCCATTGTGCTGGACATTCGCCTACCCCGGCTAATTCTGGCCTTGCTGGTAGGGGCCGCGTTGGGGGTAGCGGGGGCGGTGATGCAGGGGTTTTTCCAGAATCCCATGGCCGCGCCCTCAATTCTGGGGGTGTCGGCAGGCGCTACCCTGGGGGCTACCGCCGTCATAATCCTGGGCCTGAATTTCTGGGTTTGGGGCTTAAGCTCGGTGGTAGTAGCGGCTTTTGGCGGGGCACTGGTGGTCTCGGGTGCAGTATACATCCTGTCGCGCCGCGGAGGACGCACTCCGGTCACTTTGCTGCTGCTGACTGGCATCGCCATTGGCTCGCTGTGCTCGGCAGTATCCTCTTTTATTCTGTTTCGCGGTCAGCAAGGGGACCTGGACTTAGTCATCTTCTGGATGATGGGTAGCCTGGCCAATCGGGGCTGGCCGGAGGTGGGGATGGTGGCTCCCTATGCTTTGGTGGGTAGTGTAATTGTTTACGTGTACAGCCGTGATTTGAACGCTCTGCTGTTAGGTGATGAGCAAGCCTATCATCTGGGCATACCCGTAGAACGGGTTAAACTGATACTGCTGGTGCTGGCATCACTGTTAGCGGCCGCTGCCGTGGCAGTTACCGGTATTATCGGCTTTGTCGGTCTGGTAGTTCCTCATCTAATTCGGCTTATGGTCGGTCCTGACCACCGCATCCTGCTGCCGCTGTGTTTCCTGGCGGGCGGCATTGTGTTGGGCCTGTCAGATATGGTGGCCAATCTGGCCGGCGAAATACCTATCGGCATCATCACCTCGCTGTTAGGTGCTCCCTTCTTCCTGTATCTGCTCCACCGCCGCCGGGAGTATGAATTTTAGCCTGGCCGAGCCCCTCGATCAATTTCCCGTGCTTACGAGAAGGTTCTCGCCTCATGAAGCAGAATATTATAAAGGTCAATGGCATGACTCCCTCTTATGGAGTTCTTTTATCAACCTCTATTCGGGGTAACAATCATCTGCCGAAAGGAACAATCCAATATGCGTAGGATCCAACGAGCTTTAATCAGCGTTTCTAACAAAACGGGTATCGCTAAGTTTGGCCAAGCATTACATGAAATGGGGGTGGAGATACTCTCCACCGGCGGCACGAAACGCGTGCTACAAGAAGCCGGCATACCGGTGCAAGCAGTGGAAGAATATACCGGCTTCCCGGAAATGATGGAGGGCCGCGTTAAAACACTGCACCCTAAGATTCACGGGGCACTGCTGGCGGTGCGGGACAATCCTGACCACCTTCACCAAGCTAAAGAACATGGGATTGAACTGATTGACCTGGTGGTGGTCAACCTGTATCCCTTCCAGCAGACCATTGCCCAGCCGGATGTCAGCTTGGAGGAAGCGGTGGAGAACATTGACATCGGCGGGCCGACGATGCTGCGCTCGGCAGCTAAGAACTTCCGCAGTGTGGTGGCAGTGTGCAACCCGGAGCGCTATGATGACATTATTGCCGAGATGAAGGCTAATAATGGCGCTGTGAGCGAGGAGATGCGCCGTCACTTAGCGATAGAGGTCTTCGCCCATACTGGTCAGTACGATGCGGCCATCACTCAGTACCTGTCCCGACAGTTCGCGGCTGAAGATAGCGATTTTCCCCTATACTTCGCGCCGTGGTACCAGAAGCAGGGCCCTGACCTGCGCTATGGGGAGAATCCTCATCAGCAGGCAGCAGTGTATGCCCAGATTGGTGGGGCGGAGGCAGGTTTGGCTCGGGCCGAGAAAATCCACGGGGAGAAGGAGCTGTCTTTCAATAACTATCTGGACCTGACCGCGGCCCTTACCGCAGCGCGGGATTTCCAGCAGCCTACCGCTGTCATTATCAAGCACTTAAATCCCTGCGGCCTGGCCAGCGCCGATACCCTGGCCGAGGCCTTTGCCGATGCCTGGACAGCCGATCCAATTTCGGCGTTCGGTTCGGTGATGGGTTTTAACCGGGTCATTGATGTAGCGACTGCTGAGCGCATTGGCAGCCAGGAATTCCTCAGCGAAGTTATCATTCCCCGTTACCGAGCCGAATCTGGCGATGAGCAGTCAACGATTATCGGCGCGTTCGTGGAAGCTATCGTGGCCCCGGGCTATGAAGATGGGGCGCTGGAGCTGCTGTGCCAGCACAAGAACCTGCGAGTTATGCTCCTGGAAGATTTTGATGCGCTGCAGGGCCATAAAGACTGGGACATCAAGAAGATTCCGGGGGGACTGGTCGCCCAGAGTCAAGATGCGCAGTTCGTGGCGCCAGATGACATCCAGATCGTCACCGCAAAGCAGCCAACTGCTGAACAGCTCGAGTCGCTGCTATTCGCGGATAAGGTGGCCAAGCACGTCAAAAGCAATGCCATTGTGCTGGTGCAGGGGACGCGGTTAGTGGGGTGTGGCGCCGGCCAGATGAGCCGGGTGGACTCGTGCATCATCGCCGCCCGCAAAGCCGGCAATCGCGCCCAGGGGGCAGTGCTGGCCTCCGACGCGATGTTCCCGGCTCGCGACGGCCTGGATGCTGCGGCAGCTACCGGCTGCAGTGCTATCATCCAGCCGGGAGGCTCGCGTGCTGACGAGGAAGTCATCGCCGCCGCTGACGAGCACGGCCTGGTGATGGTCTTCACCGGCATGCGCCACTTCTGGCACTGATGGCCGGGCAGATTAGGAAGGTAAAAGGCGAGCCGGAGCGAAAGGTTAGGTGGAATAGACGGATTGTAGTTATACAAGGAGACTATACCCAGTGACACGAGAAACCATGACTGCGCGGGAACGTTTCCATGCCACCTTTGAGTACGGTCAGCCTGACCGGGTATTCCAACTGAATATAGGGGTGTGGGATGAGACTTACCGGCGATGGCTCCACGAGGGAATGCCCTGGGATCAGCACTTCAATACTTACTTTGGCTTTGACCGACTGGAGGTGATCCCCCTGCGTACGGGGTTATGCGCGTCGCTATGGCCTCCGCCGGAGACTAAAGTAATCCAACAGACGGCTGAGTGGCAAATCGTGGAGGACGAGCTGGGGGCAAAAACCAAACGTTGGACCGACGGCCACGAGGGCATGCCCCAATATCTGCGCTACCCGGTGCGCGATCGGGATAGCTGGGAAAAACTCAAAGAGCGATTGAACCCGGACGCGCCCAATCGCTATCCCGAATACTGGGAAGACCTGAAACGTTGCTACCGCAATCGCGACTATCCGCTGCGCATTCAGGCCGGCTCGTTTTATGGTCAGATTCGCGATTGGGTAGGAATGGAGCACCTGGCGCTATGGTACTATGATTGTCCTGATTTAGTCCATGAGATGACCGAGTACGTAGCCGACTTTACCCTGCGTGTGATAGACCGCGCCCTCAGCGAAATTCCGGACATAGACTGTGCAAATATATGGGAAGATATGGGCATGAAGACCGGTCCGCTGATCTCGCCTAAGCTATTCCGCGAGTTTCATATGGAGCCGATGAAGCGGGTAACCAAGGTGCTGCGGGAAGCTGGTATCCAGCTTATCTCGATCGACTCTGACGGGAATCTGGACGAGCTTATTCCTTTGTGGTTGGAGGCCGGTGCCAATATGGTTTGGCCTCTGGAAGTGGCGGCGGGCTGTGATCCGGTGCGCTACCGGAAGCAGTTCGGCAAGAAGCTACGGTTGATGGGTGGTATAGACAAGCGGGTGCTGCGCGAGGATATGCCCAAAGAAGCTATCGAAGAAGAGGTTATGTCCAAAGTGGGTCTTATCAAGGAGGGCGGCTATTCGCCCATAGTAGATCATATGGTCCCACCGGACGTGCCTTTGGAGAATTTTCAGTATTATATGAAGCTTATTCATCAGGTGTGTACTTTCTGATAACATATCGCTGAGATGGGGCCAACTTGCCTTGCCCCATGTTGGTGAGTATAATGAATTTGTAGAGTGGTGATAGATAAGATGATGAATCGCACCTTAGCCCAGGCAGACCCGCAACTGGCGCGTATTGCAGCGGGCGAGTTGGAACGCCAAAAGTATACGCTCATGCTGATACCCTCCGAGAACTATGCTTCCCGGGCGGTGATGGCGGCCACCGGCTCAGTATTTACCAACAAGTATGCTGAGGGCTACCCCGGGCGACGCTATTATAATGGCTGCGGCCGACCATGCCAATGTCCAGCTCCATACTGGTTCACAGGCCAATATGGCCGCCTACTTTGCTATGCTGGAGCCCGGTGACAAGACTCTGGCGATGAGCGTTGCTCAAGGCGGTCACCTCACCCATGGTAATCCGATAAACTTCAGCGGCCAACTATATGATTCATATTTCTACGGGCTTGATCCCCAGACTAATCGGCTCAACTATGAAATGATTCTGGATGTGGCCAAGGAAGTGAGGCCGCGGTTGATTATCGCCGGCGGCAGCGCCTATCCACGCATCATTGATTTTCAGAAGTTCCGCCAAATTGCTGATGAGGTCGGGGCGCTGTTGATGGCGGATATTGCCCACATCTGTGGTTTGGTGGCCGCCGAAGCTCACCCAGATCCGGTGCCCTACTGTGACGTGATAACTTCTACTACCCATAAGACTTTGCGAGGGCCACGGGGGGCGATGATTCTATGTCGGGCCGACTGGGCCGACCGCATTGACCGCGCCGTATTCCCCGGCATCCAGGCCGGCCCGCTGATGCAGATTATCGCCGCCAAAGCGGTCTGTTTCAAGGAGGCCCAGGAATTCGGCTTCCGCGAGTATCAACGGCAGATTATTCGCAACTGCCAGGTCCTGGGCCAGACCCTCCAGGAAGAGGGCTTTACCTTGGTCACCGGGGGCACGGATAATCACCTGCTATTGGTGGACTTGCGCAATAAGAACATCACCGGTGCTGAAGCTGCCGACCTTATGGAGGCAGCAGGCATGGTGGTAAACAAAAACCTCATCCCTGATGACCCCCTTTCTTCTACCGAAACCAGCGGCATCCGCCCAGGTACCCCGGGACTGACCAGCCGGGGGATGAAGGAGAATGAGATGAAAACGGTCGGCCACTGGATAGCCCGGGTCATCCACGAAGGCCGCGATAATCCTGATGTGCTGGAAGAGGTTGGCAAGCAAGTGGTGGAGTTGTGCGAAGCTTTTCCTATCTATGAAGATTTAGATATCTGAGAGGAGTGATGACCATGCGTGTGATGGCAGTAGGCGCTCATCCTGATGACATTGAGTTTTTGTGCGCGGGAACTCTGGCCAAATATACCCAGCGAGGTGACAAGGTGTTTAATGTGGTATGCACTAACGGGGATATGGGGCACATGATTATCCCGCCGGAAGAGCTGGGCCAGATCCGCACCCAGGAGGCGGCTAATGCCGCCCAGACAGTCGGGGCCGAGTTTAAGATGCTGGGTGAACCGGACGAATGGCTTTTTCATGACCAGCGCACTCGCCTGATGGTGATTGATGCCATTCGCTGGGCCAATCCCGACATCATCATTACCCACTCACCGGACGACTACCATCCCGACCACCGCAACTGCTCTGAGTTGGTTTTCGCCGCCAGTTTCCTGGCTACCGTTCCTCATATTGAAACTGAGCATCCTGCTCAGGAGCACGTCGCCGCCCTGGTATACATGGACACCTTAGCGGGCACTAACTTCATTCCCGAGGTGTATGTGGACATCACCGAAACCCTGGAGCAAAAGCGGCAGGCACTGCTCTGCCATGAAAGTCAGGTCAAGTGGCTGATGGACCACGACAACATGGATGTAGGCGAGTTCATTGAGGTGGCCGCCCGCAGCCGCGGCCTCCAATGTGGAGTGAAGTACGCCGAGGGCTTTCAGATCGCCAAGCTCTGGCCGCGTCTGAAGACCGAACGCATCCTGCCCTAACTGGAGGCAAGCCTCTATGTTATGTCTGGGAGGATAAAAGCGGTAAGCGGCGAAATATATTTATGTGTACCCAGAGTTGCACATTATCTATCAATAGGAGGAGAGTAGAATGATCCGCATTGGTATGGTAGGATTAGGCTTTATGGGTCAGCAGCATTTTACCATCTACCAGGGCATGAGTAATGTCGAGGTAGTAGCGGTATGCGACAAGAATCCGGACAAAGTTGCTGAGACCGCGCCGAGCATCGGGGGTAACATCGGTGAAGTCACCGAGCTGGACCTGGCGCAGCAAGCTCGATATACCTGCTTTGAGGAAATGCTGGAAAAAGAAGAGCTTGACTGTGTGGATGTGTGTCTGCCGACATATCTGCACGCTGACACAACTATCACTGCCCTTGAGGCGGGCTGCCAGGTAATCTGCGAGAAGCCCATGGGCCGTAGCGTTGAGGACTGTGACCGGATGATCGCCGCTGCCGAGTCTACCGGTCGGATGCTGTTCATTGGCCAGTGTCTCCGCTTCTGGCCAGAGTATGAAGTACTGGCCGATATGGTCGCTAACGATGAGTTAGGCCGGCTGGTATCGGCGAAGTTCACCCGCCTGTCGCCAACACCAGATTGGGCCGAGGATGGCTGGCTTCTTAAGACCGAACTCAGCGGAGGCGCAGTGCTCGACTTGCATATCCACGATGTTGATTCCATCCTGTGGATATTGGGAATGCCACTGGCAGTACGGTCCTACGCCAGTAATCTATTCAGTGCAGGCGACAAGGTAGATCACATCATCACTAATTATCTGTATGACGATTTCATTTGTGTAGCTGAGGGCGGCTGGGCGCTACCGGCCACCTTTCCCTTTGAGATGGGCTTCCAGGTGCTGGGCGAGAAGGGATTGGTGGACTTCTCGGTCGCTAAAGACCCGATGCTTACTTTCTACCCCGCCGACGGTGAACCCTACCCGCCTCAGGTTGCTTCCGGTACTGGCTATGAGCGAGAGCTGGCCTACTTCGTCCAGTGCATGGAGAATAACGAGTTTCCCGAGCGGCTCACGCCGCAATCCGCCCGCGAGTCGGTTCGAGTAGTAATGGCCGAACAGCAATCCGCGAACACCGGCGAAATTGTCCGGCTCACTTAGCAAAATCCCAGCAGGAGGTATCTAATTATGCGCAAAAGTATCAATGAGTGGTCTTTTCCTGACGATATGCCTTTGACCAAGAGAATGGCTATAGCCCAGGCAGCCGGCTTTGAGGGCATTGAAGTCGCACTGACCGAAGACAACGACGGCTCCCAGCACGAGCTGGGGCTGCTGTGTATGGACTCCTATGAGGAGGACTGCTCGCGGATCCTGGAGAGTGCCCAGCGGGTGGGCTTGGAGATCTCATCAGTGGCTACTGGTCTCTACTGGGTATATTCGCTGACTGCTGATGACCCCGAGGAGCGGGCCAAGGCAATGGAGGTCACACAGGTGCTGCTCCGGTCAGCCAATCGGCTGGGGGTGGACGGCGTGCTGGTCATCCCGGGCAACGTGCATGCTACCTTCGTCCCCGATTGCCCCATTGTGCCCTATCCGGTAGTCTGGGAGCGCGCCCTGACGGCTATCAAAGAGGCAGCTCCACTGGCCGAGGAGCTTGGAGTATCAATGGGCTTGGAGTATGTCTGGAATATGTTTCTGCTCAGTCCGCTGGAGATGCGGCGCTTCATTGAGGAAGTGGGTAGTGAGCGCGTCGGTTTCTACCTGGATACCGGCAACATGATGTCCACCGGCTTCCCTGAACAGTGGATTCGCATCCTTGGCGATAAGATCGTGCGGGTTCACTTCAAGGACTTCAAGCGCAGCATCGGCACTATTGACGGCTTCTGCGATCTGCTTGAAGGTGATGTCAATTGGCCTGAGGTTATGCGGGCATTTGCCGAAGTCGGCTATGATGGTTGGGCAGCCGCCGAGATGATGCCGCCATACAACTATGCGCCCGAAGAGTTTATCCATATTATCTCGCGGGCCATGGATTGCATATTTGAAATGGCGCCGTAGTTAGGAAGCAATCAACAGTGTATTGTAGTTCCTCTCGCATACTGGGGCTGATCGTGGCACAGTTAACGAGGGCGCCCGCATGGCTAACCAACGAGCAGAAGCTGGCCCTACAGGTTTTTCTAACGCAGTCAAACCCAGACCAGCCGCCAGAAGCTTAGCCAAACCACACTCCCCAACGTAAAAACGGGCCGCCCAAGGCGGCGATTGACCAAATCATTACCCCCGGGTGGCTAGCCGTCCTCAAAACTGGTAGGGATTAGCTGGTGGAGCACTGTCTAACAGGTGACGGACGGCCGTCCGCAGCCGCTGGTCAGGGATTTTCAAGTGGGCCTTGGTGCGCTGGGCTATTAGCCATTGGCGACGAGTCTGGGAAAGTCGGTCCTGCTTGAGACGAGCCATAATCTGGTCGCGGACCTCCGCCAATGGCTTGACAGATGCTGGCCGGCGCCCTTCCACCCTTAGAATACAGTATCCATCCGGGACGGGGAAAATGTCGCTGATCTGACCAGGTTCCAGCCGGAAAGCTACCTCAGTAATCTCCTGGGCATAGTCACCAGCCCCAAAGTAGCCCATATCTCCCCCCCGGTCTGCCGTCCCCGGGTCAATAGACAGGGCTTTGGCTAATCCGGCAAAATCCCCACCAGCCTCCAATGCTGCCGCCACGGCCTCGGCATTAGCCCGTGTCTCCAACAGTATCATCCGCGCTCGTACCTGCTCGTCGTGGGCAAACTGGTCCTGATGCTGCTGGTAATAGTAGTTGATCTCCGCCTCACTGACCGTAATCTCCTGGGAAGCTATTTCATCCAACATAGCGTCCACGCGCAGTCGGTCCTTGAATTCGGCCAGTGACATCTGCCGCAGCCGTGCTCAGTTTTAGCTCTACTTGCTGCGGGGTCGGCTGGATGCCTCGCCGGCGGGCCTCGGTCCGTATCAATTGCCTGTCAATCATCTGCACCAACAGGCGAGGCCCTGGTCCGTATTTGAGCTGCTGGATGAGCTGGTCTTCGGTAATTGTTTCATCATTAACGGTTGCCACTATCCGCGGTGGCGGCGCGCTGCTGTCGTCGCCGCACGAAGTGGCAACGAGAGTAAGCCACAAGCCCATAGCAACTGCCCCGGCCAGTATACCAAGCCGATTGTCTCTCCACTTGATAAGCATAGCTAATTAGTCAATTGATTCCCGGGGAATGTCAGGGAATTGGATGCCTCCTTCATATAGGGTAATATTTCCTCGGCCCCTGGCGACTAAGGCCAGAAGCTGGCGAATTATGTCATAGTGCCAGAAATAGCCAGCCATATCATCACGATACTCAATTAGTACATACCCGGGCCGCTGGGCGATATGGCCTCGCCATTCGCGGTCCGGTGACTGGATGCCACGCAGCACGATAGGTTTGCCTATCTTCTTCTCAGTTTGCTTGATCAGCCGATCAATTTCCATCACCAAAAACTGTACTTCAGGCACACACGGCCCCGAGCACATTCGTCGCACTGGCTACATAACCCGGCACCCGGGGTTCGTGTACGGTACTTATGCACTCGTAGACCGCCTCGGTCCGCCAAACCTCTAACACATCACCGATAAGGTCCCGCGCCGCCTGCTGGTCAACGGTCGCCATCACCTGGGCCACCCAGCCACTGGGCACTGACCAGTAAGCGCCGTTTTGATAATCATCGGGCTTGAAATCCGCCAGCATCTGCTCCCAGTACTGCCCCACAGGCAGATGGCGGATATGGCCGCTCCAGATGGCTACCTCGCCGGCCTCGCAGAAGAATTTGCCGATGATGCGGGTCTGTTTCTTGGAAGCGACGCGAATTACGCCGGCATAAGCACTGCCCCACAAATCAAGTTGATTACAATCCTCGGAGGCAGCTCGGTATAGGCCATAGTCCCTATCATAGAACTGGATTATATTCCTGATTACTGGGTCAGCCTGCTCGTACCAATCGTGAGCCTCTTCGTGATATTCGGCGGCTGCGCAAAGTCTGGCCAGCCGCTGGCAAGCCTCCCAATACAGCAGTGAACAGAACAGAACATTGCCCGTCTTGGCCACGGCATCAGTGAAGCCGTATGGTGAGCGGGGGCGGTTGGGATCAATATAAACCAGCCCATCATTGCTGCGCGGCACTGTGGCCATGGCGTCGTATAACTGCTCGCGGCGCGCCAGGAAAGCGTCCAAGTCTCCGGTCAGGTCAACATAAGCATCCATCAGCTTGACCATGAACTGAGCATTGTCAGTAGGTAGCTCAGTGGATAGGGGGCTATCATCAGGCCACGGGGAATATACAGGGACCTTGTCCTGACGCACGCGGTCGGGCAAGCCGCCGTCTTCCCGCTGGCCAGATAGCAGGTAATCAATACCGGGCAGAATCTCTTCCCGCGGCAACAGATGTCCCGCATACTCTACCATATAGCAAAAGTCGCGCGTCCAGCAAGCTGTGTAGTTTCCACTGGTATCAGGATAATATAAGGCGGTGCCATCGTCAGCTAAATGGCGGGCACCGGCCAACAGCTCCTGACAAGTCTGCTCAATGAACTCGTAATCCTCTGGCTCTATCTTAACTTGGGGCAGTTGTTTGATCATCGCTACTCTCCTTTGTGAGCTGTGCCCACTATATTGGTTATCCTCGTTATCTGATGCTGCTGGCAATAGTCTGCTATCCCGTCAATAACCCGTAGAGCCGCGTTGGGGTCAACAAAGCTGGCGGTGCCCACTCCCACCGCAGTGGCTCCGGCCATGATGAACTCCAGGGCATCTTCGGCGGTCATTATCCCGCCCATACCAATAATGGGAACGTCCACCGCCCCGGCTACCTGCCAGGTCATATATACGGCCACTGGCCGGATTGCCGGGCCGGAGAGCCCACCGGTGACATTGCCCAGCAGTGGGCGGCACTGCTCAACATCAATCGCCATCCCGACCAGTGTGTTGATGAGCGACAGTGCGTCACTGCCTCCTGCTACGGCGGCTTGCGCCATAGCGGTGATATCGGTCACATTGGGAGACAGCTTGGTGATTAGCACGTGGTCAGTGGCCTGACGAACCGCGCCAACTAACTGCTCGGTCAAGTCAGGAGCCAGGCCGAAATGCATCCCACCCCGCTCTACATTGGGGCAGGATATATTCAGTTCCAAAGCTGATATGCCTGGGGCATCGGTTAGGCGGGTGGCTAACTCTGAGAGTCTCACCGGCAAGATTGACGATAATAGGTATGTCAAATTGCTGCAGGCGGGGCAGTTTTTCCTCCAGGAAGACTTCCAGCCCCGGATTCTGCCAGCCGATAGCGTTGAGCATGCCGGCGGGCGTCTCCACTACCCGGAGGGGAGGGTTGCCGGCTCGGGGCCGCAGAGATACTGCTTTAGTGCAGATTCCGCCCAGACGGGAGATATCAATTAGCTCAGCATACTCTTCGCCGAAGCCAAACGTGCCTGACG